>JBEAVK010000378.1:0-10180 GCA_041160955.1 Bacteroidota bacterium | reverse complement strand
TTTTTAAAACCGCAAGGAACAGATCACGTTTACGAAACTTTTTTTAGTTTCGTAAACGTCATTTTCCTCCATTTCAAAAGTGTATTAAACGTGTTTTTTAAAAAATGTCTAGTAGTATGGTCTCGAACTATTCAAAAATAAAATATCAATAACATGAAAAAAATATTATACTCTTGTCTATTCGCCTTTTTTTTATCTCCCTGCGTTATCACCGCCCAGATCATGTACGGTATCGCAGACAGTGGTACCACCAAGTATATCATAGAGATCAATGCAGCCACTTGCGAAACCTGCCCGGTGCTAGAGATCATAAATGACGGAAACATCATTGATTTAGCCGTACTGCCCAATGGCAATATCATCACGGTTGGCCCTTTCCGAATTCGGGTGTACGACCCGCCTTCGAGTGTCCCCATTGCTAATCTCGGATCAATTTCAGGTCAATTCCCCAGTGGGGTGGCGGTCTCCGCTTCAGGTACGGTCTATGTATCGGGCGGCTTAGGCTTAGGTACGTACAATCCGATGACAAATACCTATACGCATATTGGCCCCTTCCCTGCTGCCTTCCCCCAAGTTAATGATCTATTCTATGACGGTACTCAATTAATGGGTACGGACGGATCGGGATTGTGCTTGGTATTGGTCAATATCACCAATCCATCCCTGTCCACCTTATCGAGTACTTGCTTGACCCCACCTATTAATATGACAGGCACTACCTTAGTACCTGGTAGTGGTTTGTTCGGGGGTAATGCTGACCAGTTGTTCAGTATTGATGCGATTACAGGGGTACACACAACACTCTGTGATTTAACAGTATTGCCTTATAGTCTAACTGCACTTGAATATGTACCTGCCTCTATACCGATGCCAGGCTGCCTTTGCCTGACCAATGCAGGCACAGTATCCAGCACCAACCTGATCCGCTGTACCAACCAGACCGCGACAGTGCCCTACAACAATAACGCGGTGCTTGATGGCAACGACATACTGCGGTATATACTCTTCTCCAACCCCAACGATACGCTGGGGAGTATCGTGGCGGAAAATGGCACGGGCGTATTTGATTTTGACCCAGCTACCATGCAGACGGGGGTGACCTACTATTTGGCCACCATGGCGGGTAATAACCTCAACGGCAGCGTAGATCCGAATGATCTCTGCTTGGACTTTTCAGATGCGGCAACCTTGGTGTGGCGGCCTACGCCAACGGTAGCATTCAGCATTGCTAATACAAATGTATGCGCGGGCAATTGCCTCACCCTGAGCGTAACCCTGACGGGTACGCCGCCTTTTACACTAACGTATAGTACATCCTTTGCTTCGGGGCTGACGCAGACGTTCACGGGCAGCACGGGTACGCTTACGGTATGTGTACCTGTGGGGGCTGCGCCGGGAGCACTGGGGGTACAGGCCACGAGTTTGGTGGATGCTTGGTGTACTTGTCAATAATACAGCATAAAATACCGCTTCCTTCTACGCTTAACCTACATACAACAATGCCGTAAATGTTAAATTCATAGAACTAAAAAAGCATAAGCATTTGATTATCAATACTAATTTTCTCCACTTCTAAATATTTTTTACATTTTATTTTTATATTTCAAAAATAACTGTATATCTTTGTCCAAGGCAACTGCACTTTGGGTATTTTCCTTTTCACTATCGCCAGTTGCCACCTACACGATGAAACAACCGATCACTAATTACCGCGTTAATCTGTGCTGTTGTGCAGCGGACATACACCGACGACTTCTATTTCCTGTCAGCACTGAATGAGGTTCAGTGTACGGTTACATTAACATCGAAAATCTAACATTGAGCATTTAATATTTTTTAAAATTACAACTTTCTAAATATTAATTTCAAATGTTCGATACTCCATTTTAAATGTTAAATTACTTGTACATCCGCCTCTTTTTGTAAAGACTGATCTTGTACTATCAATTACTGTTATTCATCTCGTAGAATCACCCTGCGCAGATAAGTACCGCTATTCATTAAACAACAAATATCACTAATATACTATTTAATATGAAACAGATTATTTACTATCTAAATGGCAAAAGTGTGGAGATTCCAGCCGAATATGCAAATCTAATACGCATGAAAACCCGAGAGACCCTAGCCGATGAGTATAACGTATGTATCCGAACATTTCGGTATTGGATCACAACAAAGTGCCCTGAAATACCCAAGTACAAACTCCTTTCGCCACAAGAAGTACTCCTCATTTATTTAGCCATAGGGTGGCCACCACTTTCTTAAATCAATTTCATAGTATGAAAAATATTAATTACTTAAAACGATTCTTATTGATCGTTTGCTATGCTTACCTGCTCATGTGCAATAGGCCGTTACATGCCCAAATCATTTATGGGTTTGGTAGTAGCCTACCGTCTAACGGCAATCAGATGTTCCAAATCAACTTGGCAACCTGCGAGATTTGTTTGGTAGCTACGCTGACCAATTCGTTTGGTGGCAACAATGCCGCCGTTATTTTGGCAAATGGTAATGTAGTTGCCACAGATGGAGGCTTCATCAGGATGTACGATCCACCCAACCCGAATGCAGTGGCTACCCTGAATGTATTACCTTTTACGCCCAGCGGAGTAGCGCTATCACCTGGGGGAGTAGTTTATGTAAGTGGAGTCAGCCCTGCGGGATTGGGTATTTACAATCCCACATCCAATACTTTTACCAACATCGGTAGCTGGCCAGCAGGAATTCAGGGCGTATTGGATATGTTTTACTGGAATGGACAGTTATACGGATTGGCTTTTCAGGGTGGATTGCCATATATATTGGCGATTGATGTCGCCAATCCAGCAGCCTCTACGATTGTCACACCGATAACAGGGGTGACAGGTGCTGTGGGAGTAACGGCGATACCGGGTATTGGTATCTTTTTAGTAACCGATACTGATGATGCGATTTATAACATTGACTTGAATACTGGAACAGGTACGTTAGAGTGTAGCTTTCTCACTCAATTTGAAATAATTGGCCTAACTATCGCCCCTCCCAGTGCGCCAGCCTTTTCCTGCCTTTGTGCCACCAATGCGGGTACACTCCCAACGCAGGCCCTGCAAAACATCTGCGTCAATGCACAATTACTCTTCCCAGCGGCTGCAGGGACAGTGTTGGACAATAATGACCTGCTTCAATATGTTTTGTTTAGTAATCCAGCAGATACGGCGGGCAGTATTGTGGCTGTCAGTAATATCCCTTCGTTTTCATTTATGGGGGTACAGCAAAATGCCAGTTTAAAAACCTCGGGTATTGCAGTAGAAGGTTTTCGCGCACAATTCCCAACTTTCCCTACTTTAGGTCCTCCACCAACTCCGGCCAATTTGGGCGGAGCGGTCAATCTGCAAGTGGTGCGTAGCCCTTTTGGAGGCCAATTTAACCAGTCGCCGATTGATATCATTGCTGCACAAGGCTCTTCTAATAATCCCGACTATGCTGAACTGAGTTGGCAAGATTTTGGCTACGGTGGGCCCGCTACTGCCACCGATTGTTCTGCTGCCACTGGTCTTCCTATTAATCTAGCACAAGAGTTGGACAAATTTTTTATTAGTTTTCGTAACAACCAAAATGTCAATCCCTTTGGCGTAGGCAATAAACTGCCCGTTATGACCTTTCAAGCCAATGGACGGGTAGGTATCGGTACTTTGCAGCCTACCTCTGGTAGTGGTTGTACAGGAAACGTTTATAACCGCCCAATCTTGTTGGACGTGAATGGTGCCATATCCAGTTCCGGCACACTACTGTCATCCGATAAGCGCTTCAAGCAAAATATCAAACCAGTGGACGATGCGCTGTCCCTTATTCGCCGCCTGCAAGGCACTAAGTATGAGTTCCGCACCGAAGAATTTAAAGACCGCAATTTCCCACAAGGTAATCAATATGGCTTTATCGCTCAGGACGTAGAAAAAGTAATCCCGGAAATGGCTTTTGAAAACAGCGACGGCTACTACGTGATGAACTACACCATGCTCATTCCTGTACTAACAGAAGCCGTAAAACAGCAAGACAAAACCATCACCGAACAAGCCGCAACCATCACCGAACTTCGCACCGAAATAGCCGAACTTCGCAGCGCATTCAACGATTTCAAGGCGGGCCAAGCTGCCAATGGTGTGGAAGGCTACCGTTTGGAGCAAAATGCACCGAATCCATTTAGTCAAAACACCGTGATTGGTTACGCTGTGCCTGCGGGTACCACGGGTGCACGTGTAAATGTGTATGACTTGGCAGGTCGGTTGGTGAAATCATTTAATATTGCCGATCAATCTGGTCAAATTACGATGAACGCAGGTGACATGAGCAACGGATTGTATATCTATGATTTACAAGTGAATGGCCGCCAAATATTGGAGCGCAAAATGACAGTAGTAAAGGATTAATAAAAAGTGTCGCATAGGAGGAGCAATATGGTGTCGTTTTTGAATATAAAATACAGTAATTTATCAATATAAGCCACTTCGAGTATTCGGGGTGGCTTTTTTAATTCCTACGCAGGTACCATTAAACCAACCTATACCGTATAAATTTGGGGCATCCTACGCACCTACCAAAGCCATCGCGTGGAGACAAAAGCCAGTGTTTGAGCATTAGTAGCGCGTATCCATCTACCCAACCGCTCGTTGGCAAAGATAAGAAACGCTGCAAAATTTACGAATTATTAATAATTTCATCTAAAAAGATAGTACACCTCAAAAAAACCAACCATTTTTGCGGCATTCAACAGTAATCATACAAAATGTCAAATTTCCCAGGCGTTCATCGCGATCTTTCATGGTTATCTTTTAATTATAGGGTGCTTCAAGAAGCCAAGGATCCGGCAGTGCCATTGCTGGAACGGCTCAAGTTTTTGGCCATCTACTCCTCCAACCTCGATGAGTTCTTTCGGGTACGGGTGGCCAGTATCCGCAACCTTAAAAAAGCAGGTAAAAAAACCAAGGCTTCCCTCGATTTTGATCCAGGCGAACTACTCAAAGAGATTTATCGCACCGTCAACCGCCAACAGGAAGAGTTTTCAGCGATATACGAGCAACAAATTGTGCATGAACTCAAACGGCACCATATCCATATCTTACGTCGATTGGAATTGAATGACGAACAGCGGACATGGGTCGAAACCTATTTCAACGACAACCTTTTGCCGTATGTAATGCCCGTTTTATTGGTCAAAAAGCGCATTCTTCCTTTTTTGGCCAATGGCAATATTTATCTTTCCATCCACCTCCGCGACCGTAAACGTCCGTTGAGCGATAGTGCATTTGCGATTGTGCGTATTCCCTCCGACTTGTTTCCGCGATTTGTGGCATTACCCTCCGACAACAACCGCCACGACCTGATTTTACTCGATGATATTGTACGGCACAATGTATCCTTCTTGTTTCCCGGTTATAAAATAGAAGATACCTATTCGATCAAACTCACCCGCGATGCCGAATTGTATATCGACGATGAATATTCAGGCGATTTGATGGCAAAAGTAAAAGCGAGTCTGCTCAAAAGGCAGGTAGGGCCGCCGAGTCGTTTTGTATTTGACCGCGAAATTCCGTTAGAGATGCTCAATTATCTTCAAGATACTTTTGATTTGGGTAAAAATGAGATGTTGCCAGAAGGTCGATACCACAACAATTTTGACTTTTTCAAATTTCCCGATTTTGGTCTTGCGCACTTAAAATACAAAAGTATTCCCCCTCTTCCTCACCCTGAATTGAGTGGCGTAGAAGATCTTTTTGCAGTGATAAAAGAGCGCGATCGGTTGATACATTTTCCATATCAAACGTACGATCCTGTGATTGAGTTTTTTGAGCAAGCCGCCGAAGACCCCACAGTGACCCATATTAAGGTGATCCAATACCGCGTGGCCAAGCATAGCCGTATCGTAAATGCCTTGATTCATGCCATTCAATTGGGCAAACAGGTATCTGTTTTTGTGGAAATAAAAGCACGATTTGACGAAGCCGCCAATTTGGAATGGGGCGAAAAACTCCAAAAAGCAGGCGCAAGGGTCTATTATTCTTTCCCAGGACTAAAAGTACACTCTAAACTGGCGTTGATACGGCGGGAAGAAAACGGAAAAGCACAGTTATATGCCTACCTCAGCACGGGTAATTTCCATGAAGATACCGCCAAAGTCTATGGTGATTTTGGCTTGTTTACCGTTGATCCACGCTTGACGGGTGATATTAGCCAAGTGTTCCGCATTTTAGAGAACATCAAAAGCGATGAAATCAAGTTTGAGCATCTGTTGGTTGGAAAACACAACCTCCGCCCCGGACTATATGCCTTAATTGACCGCGAAATAGCCGCTGCCAAAAAAGGGAAACCTGCCTCTATGATCGTCAAATTAAATAGCATTGAAGACCCCGAAATGATCCTCAAACTCTACGCGGCTTCCAATGCTGGTGTAAAGATTCGGATGATTATCAGAGGTATTTGTTGCCTAGTGCCCGGTATCAAGGGTTTTAGCGAAAATATTGAGGTGATTAGTATCGTCGATCGTTTTCTGGAGCATGCACGGGTTATGGTCTTTCACAATGGCGGCGCGGAGGAAGTGTATCTTTCGAGTGCCGATTGGATGGAACGCAACCTCAGTTACCGTATCGAGACTACTTTTCCGATCTACGACCCCGAACTAAAGAAAGAAATTATCGAAATACTCCAATTACAACTCAATGATAATGTACGGGCGCGGATAATAGACCGATACAATTTGAACGAGTACCGCAAGGTAGCCACCGATATTCCACTCCGTTCGCAGATAGAAACCTACTTTAGGTACAAAAGAATTTTAGAGAAAAGCATTGTGAATCAAGGAGTTAAAGAGTAAAACAAAAAAAAGTTAATTTTTTTTTACGAAAAAACTTGCACAGTCCGATTAGGTGTATGTATCTTTGCCGCGCAATTGAGAGAAACGATATGTTTTTTTCGCCTTAATTGCGGAAGTAGCTCAGTTGGTAGAGCACGACCTTGCCAAGGTCGGGGTCGCGAGTTCGAGTCTCGTTTTCCGCTCAAAAGCCTCACTTCGGTGGGGCTTTTCTTGTTTATGGCTAAGCCCTATTTTACACTAAAAATAAAAAAAATCATATTTCCCAATAAAACCGTACCTTTGCGAAGGAAAACATAATGAATGTGTCTTGTGAAAAAGCGTAAGAAATTGATAACCAACGGGTTATTTACCTTATTTTTAAAATTAGTGACGCACACATTCTCCGTAACACAATCCGCAGATCGCCACACAGCGCGTCACCATCTGCATTTTTTTCAAATTTATTATCTTAATGACATTTATTGAACTCGGCCTTATTGAGCCGATATTAAAAGCCCTCGAAACAGAAGGCTACTCTACCCCAACGCCCATCCAAGAACAGGCTATACCAGAAGTATTAAAAGGTCGCGACTTACTCGGTTGCGCCCAGACGGGTACCGGCAAAACTGCCGCTTTTGCACTACCAATTATACAGTTGCACCACCAGGCACCACCCAGCAAAGGCCCCGTACGCGTCAAAACATTGATCTTGACCCCCACCCGCGAATTGGCCATTCAAATTGGCGAAAGTTTTCAGGTATATGGTGTAAATACTAAAATTCGCCAAACTGTTATTTTCGGTGGCGTAGGACAACACCCACAGACAGAAGCACTCCGCCGCGGCGTAGAAGTATTGATTGCTACTCCAGGTCGTTTGCTCGATTTGATGCAGCAAGGATTTGTACACCTCACCGATCTCGAAGTATTTGTACTCGACGAAGCCGACCGGATGCTCGATATGGGCTTTATCCACGATGTGCGTAAGGTGATTGCCAAATTACCTTCCAAACGCCAAACTTTGTTTTTCTCGGCTACTATGCCACCCGAAATCCAGAAATTGGCCGATACGATCTTGCACAACCCCGTTCAAGTAGCAGTAACCCCCGTTTCATCTACCGCTGAAAAAGTAGCACAAACGCTTTATTTTGTAGAGAAAAGGGAGAAAAAAGACTTATTAAACCATCTTTTGGCCAACGAAGAGATCAAATCAGCATTGGTGTTCTCGCGTACCAAACACGGTGCTAACAAAATTGCAAAAGAACTCAATTCTGTTCGTATTGGAGCAGAAGCCATCCACGGTAACAAATCACAAACTGCCCGTCAAACGGCTTTAAGCAATTTTAAATCCGGCAAAACACGCGTATTGGTTGCTACCGATATTGCAGCACGCGGTATTGACATCGACGATTTGGCGTATGTTTTCAACTACGATTTGCCCAATATCCCCGAAACGTATGTACACCGGATCGGTCGTACAGGTCGTGCAGGTGCCAGTGGACAAGCCATTTCTTTCTGCGATATGGAAGAGCGCGCTTTTCTCCGCGATATTGAAAGATTGATCGGTAAAAAAGTACCCGTAGCCACTATTGAGCCTGGTGTAATTAAAGTACGTACAGCCAGCGAAGTGAACGAAGACGAAAGTGACGAACCAAGGGCAGGACACCAACCCCGCCAACAACAACGTCAGCAGCAACAACGCCAGCAGCAGCCGCAACAACAGCCGCAAGAGCCGAAGAAGCCAAAACAGGACACTCAACGTCCTAATAATGGTTTCCAGCAGCACAACCCGCGCCAACAAGCACAGCAAAATGGCCAACGCCAGCAGGGCAACCAGCAGGAACGCCTCAACAACGAGCGCAAGCAGGCCAACGCCCAACCTCGCCAACAACAGCCACAGCAAAACAACCCGCGTCAACAAGGCAATGCGCCACAGGAACGCGTAGCCAATGATCGCCAGCAAAACAACCAGCGTCAGGGTAATCCTCCACAGGAACGCGCCGCTAATGATCGCCAGCAAAACAACCAGCGTCAACAAGGCAATGTTCCACAGGAGCGCGTAGCCAATGATCGCCAGCTAAGCAGCCAAAGGCCACAACGCCAGCAACAAACAGGGCAACGTACCCAAGTAGCGCATTTACAAGAGATATTGAGCAACAGCCGCCAGCGTACCAACAACGACGACCGCGCACAGTACAACGATCAATTGCGCCAACCACAACAACCCACGCAACGCGAGCAAGGTACGCAATTCAATACACGCACCGATCGCCAGCAACGCCCCAATAACGACCGCCAGCAGGGTAATAACCAACCCCGCCAGCAACAGCCGCAAAGTAACCAACGCCCACAAGGCAACAACAACCAGCAGCCGCAGCAACGCAAAGACAATAGTTTCCAGCAAAACAAACCGCAGGGAAAATCATTTGAGCAGCAGCCATCCAACAAAAAGGCATCCAATACAGATACCAAAAAATTGGATTGGGATGATTTGGACGATTTAATGAGTTGGTAGTATTAGATATTGGTATGCAATAAATATCAATAAATAAGCGGGCAAACAAATAAAAAGCCTATAAATCGGTTGGTGGACTTCCATCAACCGATTTTTTATGGTAGGGTATCAGCACCTATGGAACGATAAAATTTCAAGTTTTAGTTTTGAGTAAAAAATTGTACCTTTGTATTATAGAGATAACAAAACATTGAATTAATAATGGCTACGCTACTTGAAATACCTCTAAAGGATGCCCAAGAATCGGATATCCAAAATATCCGTGCAAAGTATCCTGATGCCACCTTGCGTATTGAAACAGATAGTAACCTACATTCTGGCGAAATGGATGAGGCTCAATTTTGGGCAATTATTGGTCTTTTTGACTGGAAAACACGTGATGCTGATGCTATTTTAGCCCCTGCGGTTAATGCCCTTGCGCTCCTCCCCAAGTCGGACATAGAGGCTTTTCACAATTTAATGAATGAAAAACTATATGCACTAGATGGACAAATATATGCCGAGCAACTCGGAAGTAATCGCTATGCACCCGACGCAAACAAAGGATTTTCGGTAGATGGTTTTTTATACGCTCGCTGTTGCGTTGTGGCCAACGGCAAGGTTTTTTTTGAGAAAGTGCTGGAAGATCCAACTAAAATGCCAAAAGAATTTACGTTTGAATCATTGCTATATCTACCCAAAATGGCTTGGGCATTGAAAACAGGTCGGGATAATTATGCATATTTTCCAGAAACTTGGAGTGAAACATTTAGTAATTCCAACGGATGGCCGGGTATGGTTTCACTAAAAGATAGTTTGGCGGATTTAAAATGAAACATCATGCCAATTCTCACGAAAAT
>JBEAVK010000124.1:0-27443 GCA_041160955.1 Bacteroidota bacterium | reverse complement strand
ACTATTGGGAACACGACACGGTATTGGTAGCAGAAAAGACGTATTATATAAAAGTTCGCCAATAAATACCCCATAAAAACACCCCTGAGCAGCGTTACCCGTCAGAGGTGTTTTTATTTTTTAGAAAGACATTAAGAGGTCTTTCCCTTCCAAGCAATGGTTTTAAATCTTCCTAACCCTGCCCGAACCCGAAATATTTTTGGTAACTTCGGCATCGCCTTTATACTCCACAGTACCACTGCCGCTAATATTCACCTTCAAAGTGGTACTCACATCCAACCGTACATCGCCGCTACCGGATACATTAATGTCTGCCGTTTTTACTGGACAATCGAGTGCTTCCAATTCGCCGCTACCAGATACCGTACATTCCATATCAGTACCAGATCCATTGAGTTCCACATTGCCACTGCCGCTGATATTGATATTAAATTTGTCAAATTCGGCTTTAAATAGGTCAATATCGCCACTTCCTGATATTTCCAGGTCTAAATTACTGCCGTTAATGGCGTTTTGTACATCAATATTTGCACTGCCCGATAATTCAAAAGCATCCCACGATGGTGCAGAAACCGTGATTTTGAGTTTGTCCACGTCGTAAACATTGCGGTCAAAATTGATTTCCAAAACACCATTCACTACTTTGGTCTCCAAATAGTCGATAATGTTTTCCTCGCAAGTCACCTCTACTTTATACACAGAGTCCACCAATACTTCCATTTTACCTGGAATACTGGCCTCAATGGCGTGGAATCCTGTCTCATTTCTGGTTTCTGTAACGAGGTCACCACTGCCACGTGTGCCTAAGGGATCGCAAGCGGTTTGTGCGATTAATATGCCTCCAATACAAAGAAGGCCAATCCAATACTGCAATTTTGTTGTCATGCTAATATGTTTTTGTGTGTTAATTGTAATGCACTAAGACACCCGAATCTAATTTTACCCTGATGCCTTATGTTGTTTTTTTGCTTAAAACTTCCACCTCACCGCAAGATTAGCACCAATCCACCACCGTAATCGGTCGTCATTGCCAATATAGAATTCTGGAAAATCTTTTGGCACTACCTTATCCTGGAAAGTTTTATTGTTGGAAATGAGCAAATTGGCGGTAGGCCCTGCCGCTAAACTAAAATGTTTGCCCAGTTTTAAATTAAGCGCAGGCGCAAATTGCTCCCATTCCTGCACCGCATTGTCAAAACCCGATTCACTCAAATGACGATGAACCAAGTCAAATGTTGCTCCCAATCGTTTATGATAACCCACAAAAGTGCCTATCCCCATACCGTAACTCCACAGTGCATCGTTTTCAGCACTCGAACTCGGTGAAATACCCGCTGTGAAAATAGTATAAAAGAATCGTGTTCCCGTTTTGAGCGCAATATTGGCATCGTGTATTTCATTTGTGGCTGCTTCCAATGCGATATAACCACCTTTGCGAGAGAAATTTAATACGCCAATTTGAACGCCATTTATCTCTTTTGCTAGATTAATTACACCGATTTGAACGCCATTTACCCGTTTTCCACGGTTGATAAAGCCCGAAACTTGCACACCTTTAACGGTATCCGCCATATTGATAAATCCTGCAATTTGGGTGCTTGTAGTACCTAAATTAACTAAATTAGAGAAACCCGAGACTTGTACTCCGCCATCGGAACGCACTGCTGAATTGTGAAATCCGGCCAGTTGTACGCCTTTTGGATATTTAGCAAAATTGTAAAAACCTGCGGCCTGAACACCCGTAATCGTATCCACATGATTGGCAAAACCCGCCAATTGAGTCGAAAGATTACCATGTACCGCCAAATTGACAAATCCCGCCACTTGCACGCCATTGCCTTTAGTTTTATGGGCAATATTGACAAAACCTGCCGTTTGTACACCCTTTAAATGGCCACCGACTCGGTTGTAAAACCCAGAGGACTGAACGCCCGTTACATTGCCGTTCACATCATTGAACATGCCTGCCGCCTGAAAACCGCTCATATTGCCCCTGTTAATATTACCCAATCCGCCCAATTCCAAAACACGGTTGCCTTTGGAATAACCCGCCAGTATATTTAAGGAATAATCATTGACGACATTGCTGCTCATCTTAAAATTAGTACCGATATTGGGTAGGAACGAAATTTGGAATGTTCGTTTCAGGCTATCATTGTTGACATTCAACTCATTCAGTCGCTGTGCCGATGTATTAAAAAAGTCGCCTACTTTGCTGGAAAAACGGCTCAAATCTTCTTTTATGGTGCTTTTGGGTGCCATTGGCACTGAATCCAGTTTGATTTCAATTTTCAAAAAACGTGGCGATTCTGATGTTACCTGAAGTATGGTATCGTGGTAATCCAGTTTTGCTACCACAAGTTCGGATTTAGGTGTCACGGGTAATTCATAAAACCCATTTTCATCAGTGGTCGTGGATTTTAGTGTTTGCCGATCATATATCGTGGCGTTTGGAATTTTTTCACCGGTTTGTTTATCGGATAAATAGCCGCTTACCTTTTGCTGCGGTTTTTTTACTTTTTTTAGGATAAGGTAGTTGCCACTTTGTTTAAAAGTATAATCATTGCCTAAAATTTGCAACAACACCTCGCGCACCGTTTGATCCCTTGCGATCAACGTCACTTTGCGTTTGGCATCTAGTATATTGGAATTGTACGACCATTCAAAACCACCTTTATGCGCTACTTCCAAGAGCGCGGTGGTAATGGGTGCTTGAAAAAACGACACTTCAATTTTTTGGGTCAAAATATCGTTGGCATGCAATTGGGCATGCAAGATGGTGTGCAGCAATAACACGATGGTTGTGCTGCGCAATAGGTGTAAAATATACATTTTCGCGATGCTATTTTTTTGTTAAAGATACTTTGCGCTATTCTCCACAACCACTCCCCGAAAGCAAATAAGAACCATCCGGCTTTTGCTCTAATTTTAAAGCAAAGGAGTTGGCCACCAAATCTAATACCCTGCCAATAGCGAGGTTATTGTATCGGGCCGTAAGCGGACAGGTTTCCAAAGCAGTACTTTGTAGCGCAATTTGAATGCCATAGACCTTACTTAATTGTTGAACGACCTCTTTTAAAGGAGTGGCATCAAACTGGAAAATCTTATTTTTGTAAGCCAAAATATTCGGATTTTGCTGGTTGGGAATGCGAGTAAGTACCTTTGTTTGTTCGTCGTACAGGGCTTTTTCATCAGCAGTGAGGTACATGCTTTGTGTACCTGCGCTCACCAAAACCTTGCCATGTGTCACCGAAATAAGCACCTTGTCGGGTTCGCTTACATTATCCACATTAAATGCTGTACCCACCACTTTTACTTCCAATTCCTTAATATCCACCACAAAAGGCCGTTCTTGATCGGGACTTACCTCAAAGTATGCTTCGCCATGTAAGGACATTCGGCGTTCTTTATGGTTAAAACCTCGCGCAATAGATAGCCCCGAATTTCGGTTGAGCGTCACCACCGATCCGTCAGACAGGGTATCCACCAAAATGGTTGCAGGCGTGGCCACAATTTCTTGTGGCGCAAGCAGTGGTGCAGGGCGCATAACCCAAATCGCAACTGCAAGGATAGCAACGGCAGCGGCAGCAGATAACCAATACTTTGAGGTATTTGGTTTTTGTTGCTTAAAAGCCATTTGCATTTTTATTTTTTGAAGGGCATTTTCGGTATCAAAAGTGTCCTTGTACTTTTGATTGGATGCCGGAGCCATTTCCCAAATACGTTGTAATTGGTTGAAATAGTGTTGGTTATCAGCACTTTGTGCTAACCATTCTTCCAAAACTGCTATTTCGGAAGGGGCTAATTCGCCAGCAAAATATTTGGCAATAGTAGCATCTATATCTTGGTAAATTTCTTTCATGTTAATGGTCAAATTGATAAAAAGGTAAAGCAGAGTCCAATCAATGTCACCAAATAATCGGCTAACTGCAACCGCATGATACGTAGCGCTTTGCCCATTTGGGTTTCCACTGTTTTGATAGAAATTTCAAGATGCTCCGCAATTTCGCGGTATTTCAACTCCTCAAAACGGCTCAATTCAAATACATTCCTGCATTGTGGCGGGAGTTCGTCGAGTGCTTTTTTGAGCCTTTCTTGTAGTTCGGGAGCGGTATCCTCGGGTTGTACGTGTTGTGTATCCAACTGTTGAGCGTTAAATTGTTGATACTTTTCTTTGGTTTTTTGATGACGAATCCGATTCAAAGCGGCGTTGTGCACCATTTTGTACAGATAAGACTTCATCGACCAAGTGATGTCAAGTGCAGAGCGGCGTTCCCAAAGTTTTACAAAGGTTTGTTGTACTAAGTCTTCTGCCTCATCGGGATCGCCATTGGTGAGTTTGGTGGCGTAGTGGCATAGTGGTTCATAATACCTTCGGAAAACAGTGTCGAACACCATTTCGTCGCCATTTCTGATGGCTACTGCTTCGTTTATATTTATTTGATACTCCAATACTTTAACGGGTTGATTTACACTGAGACACGTTTATGGTTGTTTACCCTGATGCGGTACAAAGATAAAAAAATAAATTATTAATCAGGGTAAAAGATCCTCTACGGTGTCTCTATCCGATTTTCAGCACATAACGGGTGCTTTTTACGATCATTGGGGAGGCAGTAGCCGGAAATTGTTTCCCCTTTGTGTTTTCCATTATTTTTTATAAAAATCTTGGCCGAAATGGGAGGGTCTAGGTTTTTACTATTCATTTAAAAATCACATTAAAAATGCAATACCAGCAACATAAAGTGACGGGTTTCCTCGTCGCACTCGTAGTTTTTTGTCTTTTTCTAACGCCTGCCATGGCTCAAAATATGACCCAAACCCTCAAAGGTGTGGTATTGGACAAAGCCTTAAAAACGCCGCTCATCGGGGCTACTGTTGTCCTTAAAAGTGTAGAACCTATGCGCGGTGCCACAACAGATGTAGATGGAAATTTCCGTTTGCCCAATGTCCCCGTTGGCAAACACACCTTATATATTACTTACTTGGGGTATAAAGAGGCTTTTGTCCCCAATATTACCCTCAATTCGGGTAAAGAAACCGAGGTGACGATCCAAATGGAAGAAAGTATCATCCAAGGTAAAGAGGTGGTAATCACGGCCAAAGTAAATAAACAAAAGGCATTAAACGAACTTTCTACGGTGAGCGCCCGTACATTTTCGGTGGAAGAAACACAGCGTTTTGCGGCGGCGGTGAATGACCCAGCACGAATGGCGTCGGCATTTGCAGGTGTGGCCGCTCCGGGCGATGGTAATAATATCATCGTCATCCGCGGAAATGCACCCAATGGCTTGCTATGGCGGATGGAAGGGGTGGATATTCCTAATCCCAATCACTTTTCGCGGGTGGGTACTTCGGGCGGCGGTATTTCCATCCTTAGTGCTCAATTACTCACCAATTCCGATTTTTTAACGGGCGCGTTTCCCGCCGAATATGGCAATGCACTTTCTGGGGTTTTTGACCTGAAAATGCGCAAAGGCAATAGTGAAAAACGAGAATATACGCTACAAGCAGGGGTACTGGGGCTTGATGCTGCTGCGGAAGGGCCTTTCCGAATGGGAAAACGAAGTGGCTCTTATCTCGTAAATTATCGCTATTCCACGCTGTCCATAATCGGTAAATTGGGTGTAAACCTCGGCGATGCGGTGACCAATTTCCAGGATCTTTCGTTCAATATTTGGATGCCTGCGGGAAAGGCGGGTACTTTTACACTGTTTGGTTTGAGCGGTTTGAGTAGCCAAAAACTAAACGGTATCGCTGATTCCCTGTTGTGGAGAGAACGGACAGAAACGCAATACAATGCTGATTTCAAATCGAATACGGGTGTCGTTGGGCTTACGCATAGCCTTATATTGGGCGATCGGACTGCCTTGAAAAATGTAGTGGCTATTTCGGCTACCAATAATGGCGACGAAACAGATCAGTTTTTAGATGATTATTCGGCGCGTAGATTATCAGACAATGATCATATCCAGCGCAAAATGACGATTTCTTCTACGCTAAACCATAAATTTAATCCCAAAAATCTGTTGCGGGTGGGCGGTTACGTAAATTTTTTAGATTTTAACTTTACTCAAAATACGTGGAATAACGAAGCAGATCGCCTGATCGAAAGCCTTAAAAACACAGGTAACGCCACTAGCGTCAATACTTTTGCGCAATGGCAGTACAAGCCTTCCGAAAAAATTACCCTAAGTGGTGGAGCGCATGGTAATTTCTTCTTGCTCAATAATACTTGGTCGCTGGAGCCGCGTGCATCTGCTAAATATGCATTCACTGATCGCCAATCCATAAGCCTTGGTTATGGTAAACATAGCCAATCGCAGCCATTAGGCGTGTATTTTACAAAAGTTGAAGGTGCTAATGGCGTTTTTTCACAACCAAATCAAAATTTGGGACTTACTCAATCGCACCATTTTGTATTGTCTTTTGACCAAAATTTTAGTGGCAATTGGCATATTAAACCAGAGGTGTATTTCCAGGCGATTGAACAGGCACCGGTGAGTAGTTTGACTTCGGATGCGTTTTCGGTGCTGAATGTAACGGAGGGTTTTGTAGAAAAAAGCCTTGTAAATGGCGGAAAAGGTCGCAATTATGGCCTAGAAATTACAGTGGAAAAATTCTTGACGAATGGTTTTTATTGCTTATTATCGTCTTCGTTATTTGAGTCGAAATACCAAGGCAGCGATAAAGTTTGGCATAATACCCGTTTTAACAGCAATTATGTGACGAGTTTTGTAGCAGGAAAGGAGTGGAATTGGAATAATAGCCGTAAAAACAAAAACCGGACTTTTGGGGTGAATATCAAATTGACGCAGATGGGCGGCTTGCGCGAAACACCGATTGATTTGGAGGCTTCTATCCAAAATGAAGCAGTGACTTATGCTACTACGGGTATTTTTGAGGATAAAATGCCAGATTATTTCCGATTGGATACTGGTGTGCGCTTGAAACGCAATTATAATGGGGTGACTACCACTTTGTCTTTGGATTTGCAAAATACTACGAATCGGAAGAATGTTTTTGGTAGGTACTATGACGTGAAGTCGCAGGAGGTGAAGTTTTATTATCAAACGCCTTTGATTCCGGTGCTGGCTTATAAGGTGGAGTTTTAGGGATATGGGATGGGATGGGATGGGATGGGATGGGCGACACATGCATGGGCGACACATGCATAGGGCGATGCCCTATGCTGGATGTGTCGCCCCGTTGGGGCTTTGGAGTTTAACCCAATATGTCATTTTTTTGGTTGAGGGTTGCTCCGTTCCGATGTCTAGCCATTCAAAATCACTTTGTAGATCTGTTCTTTTGGAATAGCCTCGTTTTGACCAAAATGTATCTAATGGTTGGTAGTTTTGTGGGCGCAAAACATGATCTATTGGCCGATCAACAGCACAAAAGCAGGTCATGGAATAGCTGCCGAAATGCCGCACATGAGCCTCCCTTTCATCAAAAAAACGATGACCTAAGCCGAGTCCGCGGTAAGACGGTAGTAGGATACTTTCTCCAAAGTAAAAAACAGTATCCAATGGAATACCTGCTTGCAAAAATGGTGCTTGTACTTCGGCGGTTTCATCGGTTAGCGGGATGCAGGTCGTAGCGCCCACCATTTTTAATCCATCATAAACAGCAAATAAAAAGGAGCGTTCGGAGTTGGCGTAGGTTTGTAAATATTCCTTTTCATGCGCAATAGTACCTTCGTAGAGATACGGAAAATCCCGAAAAACTGCTATGCGCAATGCTGCCAAATCATCAAAAACGGAGCCAAATTCAGTGCCTGTTTTATGAATAAAACTAAGTTGATGTGCCACAACTACGAAACAAGTTCAATCCAATGAGGAAGGTTATAATAGGTCGTTACTCGGGTAATTTTGTCGTTTTTTACCTCGAAAAATGCGCCTACAGGTAGCGTGTAAGGCTGCCCGTGTGCAGGAGGTAGCCCCTCGTCGCTTTTTTTATAAATGCCGTGTACTACAAATTCGGCAGCAATACGTGTTCCGGTTGCATCGGAAAGGAACACCATATCTGTGAGCTGCTCCTCGTAGGCTTCATCCATTATTTGGAGGAATTGTGTGAATTTTTCAAGGCCAATTTGTGGTTTGCCTTGGTTGACTTCATGCACAATTTCCGGATCGAGAAGAGCAAGCATACCCGACCAATTTTGGGTATTGAAAGCGGTATAATACGCTTGTACGATGTCTAGTGATGTCATTTTGAACTTAATTGGCAATAGTGATTAGTTTTTTCTTATGTTCTAAATGCAACGCAAGTGCCACTTTAGCAGCCATTGCCGCAGCAGGTTCTATGGAAGCATTCAGTGTTTCGGTCGAAAAATATTGCTTGACAAAATGCGTATCAAACTGTCCTGATAAAAAAGCCGGATGATCCATTACAAACCGCCCAAAGGGTAGGGTAGTGGCCACACCTTCTACTTCATATTGCGCAATGGCTTCGCGCATACGTTGGATGGCTTCACCACGAGTTTGGCCATAGGTTACCAATTTGGCCAGCATTGGATCGTAATAAATAGGTACATCCATACCTTCTGTGAAGCCGTCGTCCACACGGATACCATCGCCTTTTGCAGGTCGATATTTAGTGAGTGTACCCACCGATGGCAAAAAGTTGTTCATAGGATCTTCGGCGTAAACGCGGAGTTCCATGGCATGGCCTTTTATAGTCAGGTCTTCTTGTTGGAACGGCAAATGCTCACCCCGTGCCACCCTAATTTGCATTTCTACCAAATCCACACCAGTAATCATTTCTGTTATCGGGTGTTCGACTTGTAAGCGGGTATTCATTTCAAGGAAATAGAAATCCAAGCGGTCGTCGAGGAGAAATTCAACAGTTCCTGCGCCCACATAATCGCAGGATTGCGCTACACGAACGGCGGCTTCCCCCATTGCTTTTCTGAGTTCGGGCGTTAATATGGCACTAGGTGCTTCTTCCACCACTTTTTGATGGCGGCGTTGAATAGAGCATTCGCGCTCAAAGAGATATACGATATTTCCGTGCGTATCTCCGAGTACCTGTATCTCAATATGGCGTGGAGAAGTAACGTATTTTTCGATAAAAACAGCACCATCGCCAAATGCCGACATGGCTTCCGAAATAGCGCGTTCCATTTGTTCTTGGGTATCTTCTTCCCGTTCTACGATGCGCATTCCTTTGCCACCACCACCCGCAGATGCTTTGATTAAAATGGGATAACCCACCCGACGGCCAATATCTTTGGCCATATTCACATCTGTAATGGCTTCTTCAATACCGGGTACCATGGGGACATTGTATTTTTTGGCGGCTTCTTTAGCGGCCAATTTACTCCCCATCATTTCAATGCTATTGGGGCGAGGGCCAATAAACATGATGCCAGCATCTGTTACTTTTTGGGCAAAAACAGCATTTTCACTCAAAAAACCATAGCCGGGATGAATACCATCTACCCCAATTTTTTTTGCAATTTCAATGATGAGATCACCTTTTAAGTAACTTTGCGAGGAAGGTGCGGCACCCAGCAGGTACGCTTCATCGGCAAATCGCACATGTGGCGCATTCCGATCTACTTCTGAATAAACGGCTACTGTTTTTATGCCCATTTTGCGGGCCGTTCGCATGATGCGCAGGGCAATTTCACCTCGGTTGGCAACTAGAATTTTTTGCATCCGCAAATGTATGCTCAACTATTCAAAAAATGTATAAAAATTGAGAGCGCAATAATATTTTGTGTCACCTTTGTGCCGACTTATCGAAGATCAACGACTGTTTTTGGGGAGTGATCCGGAATTATCTTTATTATTTTAATTTTTCTCTCGTGGGCATTGAATTGTATTTATCTAATTACTTTATAATAATACTTTAACAATGAAATTTTTTTTAATTGCTTGCTTCGCTTTCGTTTTTAGTCATGTTGCCTTTGGGCAAAAAGAGGAAGAAGCGGCTATTCATGCTCTTTTGGAAGCAGAAACCCAAGATTACCTGTTGAAACCTATCCAAGAAATTTGGAAAAACTATTGGATATTAGACGAGAAAACGACTTTGTTTTTGCATACTCCCGATGGTGCTACTAACATATTCGATAAAAATGCTTTGCTTGAATTGCCCAATATTGTCACAGGCGATGAAAGGGCAAAAATTGAGCGGTCAAATTTTAATTTCCAATTTTTTGGAGATATGGCACTCATCTCCTACGAAAGTAAAATTGTGATCCAAGAGGAAGGTATCACAGTACTGTCGTTAGAAATGAGGGAGATGAAAAAAGTAAATGGTAAATGGTTGAATCATATTGGTACCATAATTCAAAATATAACACAATAAATTAATGATGAAAAAAATATTTACTTGCTTCATTTTTACCTTCTGCTTGGCCTCGTTAACTTTTGGACAAAAAGCCGAAGAAGATGCCATTCGTGCTATAATGGACGCTGAAAACTTGGCTTACACAACCAAACCTGTTCAAGAAGTTTGGTCTAATTATTGGCTATTGGACGACCATACAAGGCTATTTTTACAACCACTCAACCAACCAGCGGTTAACAAAGATAAAAAAGGTTTACTGGCAATGAGTAATGAGGTGGTAGGAGACAAGCGAGCACAAGTTCAAACCTCAAATATTAAATATTCCATTACCGGCAATGTAGCCATCGTTACTGCTGATTATACGCTGAGTATCCCCGAGGAAAAGCAATCTCTCATATCCGCTCATCTGTATTTACTCAAAAAAGTAGATGGCAAATGGCTGATTAATTGTGCCACTAAAATACAGTCAATGATGAATTAATCCTCACCTTTAACAGATAAAAACACTTAAAATGAAAAATATTCCACCTTTTTTACTTGTTGTATTGGGATTGATCTTTTGGAGTATTGCGCTCTATTGCTCTATCTCTCCTGAATATGGTCATGCATCAGATGTTCTTCCCGGAGGACATTGGGTTGTTTTTGCTAGGTTTTGGATTGGAGAAATTTGGATGTACCTGATATATGCCCAACTGATACTAACAGTTATTCAGTTGGGTGTCAAAAAGTATAATTTCTATCCAGCCGAAGCGATGGCTAGATTCAATTTGTTTATTTTTATGGGAGCAATTTTTATAGGCTCTAATTATTTATACGATTTAATAATAGGCTATAAGAATGGTTATTTGCAAGAGCAAATGGCTTTTTATGATAGGGTTTACAGTGGCAATTGGTGGTGGTATTTTATGTTTATGTCTATGTCTTTGCCAATCCTTGTCCCGCTTTTATTTTGGAGTAAAAAAATCAGAAAAAGCATTGCATGGACGATCGCTATTTGTCTCTTAGTCAACATTGGAGTAATTTGGGAAAAAATAATGCTGTTCTTGGGTTGGATTTGGCGTACTTTGTCCTTTTGATGAATAAAGCATTGACCATTTAATCGGAAAAACAGCAGACGGCTCGTTTCTGCATTCAACACAACTATTCAAAAAATAATTAAAAATAAGTTTTACAAAATAATATTTTGTATTACCTTTGCGCCGACTAAGCGAGGATGGATTACTGTTTTTTGCCGAACAGCCTCGAAATTCCGTTATAGTTATTCAATTAGTTCATTATCATTTATTTAAAAATGGCAGTTTATTATTCACCAGAGAAAGTAGCCTCTATCGTAACAGAATACGGTGGTGACGCTAAAAACACCGGCCACGTAGAAGCACAAGTTGCGCTTTTAACGTTCCGAATCGAAAGCCTCAGTGCACACTTGCGCATTAACAAGAAAGACCACTCTACACGCCGTGCGTTGTTGATTATGGTTGGACAGCGTAAAAGCCTGTTGTCTTATTATGCAAAGAAAGATATTTACAAATACCGCGCTCTTATTGAGAAATTAGGTCTTCGTAAGTAATTTATTTTTAAAAAGGTTTAGCGAAGTTTTGCCTTACAGGAGATTTTTCTCCTTATTAGGTCTTACTTTTCTAAACCTTTTTTGTTTTTATCGCCGTTTTGGCACTATTTTTTATCAGTATCGGTACAATCTATACAGGATTACTGTTCGCAAACGAGGTTGTATTCAGTGTTTTTACATTTTCTGGTTAAAGGCATATCTTCGCCTTTTCCGCCACTGAATCACCCTCCACACAATGTAGTAACAAAGTACATTTTTTTAAATTCCCACCGTACCACCTGTGTACTTTTTTGTTACCATATTGTGTGTATTCACGGTTTACGAAATGTAATCCTAACTTTTGTAACCGATACGCATTAAATCAATTTATGGGTAAACAAATCCCTTTGCGCGTCACCTTTAACCTCCCTGATGGCAGGGAAGTTGCATTGGAAACGGGCAAACTCGCAGCACAAGCCGATGGCAGTGCTATGCTCCGCGTTGGAAATACGATGTTGCTAGCCACCATCGTCAGCGCACACAAAGCCAAGGAAGGCCAAGGCTTTTTTCCACTATCTGTGGATTATCAAGAAAAGTTTGCGGCGGCTGGCCGTATTCCCGGCAACTTTTTTCGTCGCGAAACAAAACTTTCCGATTACGAAATCCTGATTAGTCGCTTGGTCGATCGTGCACTCCGCCCGCTCTTCCCTGATGGCTACATGAATGAAACACAGGTCATTATCAACCTGATTTCTGCCGATAAGGATGTAATGCCGGATGCACTTGTTGGTCTAGCAGCATCTGCTGCTGTGGCTGTGAGTAATATCCCGGTAGAAGACTTGTTCTCCGAAGTGCGTATTGCACGTATTGATGGCCAATTTGTGATCAATCCAGGTCGCGCCGATCTTAAACGCGCTGATATGGACTTTATCGTTGCCGCTACCGAACGCGATATCACGATGGTAGAAGGCGAAGCGAACGAATGCCAAGAAGCGGACTTGATCGAGGCCATGAAATTGGCGCACGAAGCCATTAAAGTACAAATTGACGCACAACGCCGCCTAGCACAACTCGTTGGTGATGCTGCTTTGATCAAACGCGAAGTCCCTGTAGTGGCTGAACATGAGGAACTAAAAAGCCGTATCGAGGCACTGATGAGCGATGGTATTTATGAACTTGCTCGTTCTGCCAGCGATAAAAACGTGCGTAAATCTAAATCTGAAGCGATTCACGATGAAGTGTTTGCAACCATTAAAGCAGAATTCGGCGACGAAGTGATGGCGCAATGGGGCGAAAGAGCGGAGTATTATTTTAGCAAAATCAAAAAGCATATCATCCGCGATGTAGTGCTTTCTGATGGCAAACGCCTCGATGGTCGTCATTCTACGGAAATCCGCTCCATCTGGTGCGAAGTAGATTACCTGCCTTCTGCGCATGGTTCTTCTATCTTTACGCGTGGTGAAACACAGGCGTTAACAACATTGACGCTGGGTACCAAGCAGGATATGCAGTTGATCGATAATGCTCTTGATTTCCGCGATGAAGGCTTTATTTTGCACTATAATTTCCCACCATACTCTACGGGTGAAGTAAAACCAATGCGTGGTCCAGGCCGTCGCGAGGTGGGTCACGCCAACTTGGCTGGCCGTTCTATCCGTAAAATAATGCCGGATTCGTTTCCTTATACTGTACGTGTCGTTTCTGATATTTTGGAATCCAATGGCTCATCTTCTATGGCTACCGTTTGTGCGGGATCTATGGCTTTGATGGATGGTGGTGTTCCATTGAAAGCACCAGTAGCAGGTATCGCAATGGGTTGTATTGCCGATGATAAAGGACGTATTTGTGTACTTTCCGATATTCTTGGCGACGAGGATGCACTGGGTGATATGGATTTCAAAGTGACTGGTACTGCCAAAGGTATTACTGGTACACAGATGGATATCAAGATCGACGGTATGCCGTACTCTTTATTGGTACAAGCACTTGATCAAGCACGTGCAGGTCGTATTCATATCCTTGGCGAAATGGCAAAAGCCATTGAAGCCCCAGCGGCAGATCTAAAACCACATGCGCCACGTATGATCGAACTTCGTATCGACCGTGAGTATATCGGTGCTGTCATCGGACCTGGGGGTAAAATTATTCAGGAAATGCAACGCAGTACAGGGACTACTATCAACATCGAAGAAGATGAAAAAGGTGGTGTTATCTCTGTATTTGGTACAAGCAAAACGGCATTGGACGCTGCTTTGGCGCGGATCAATGATATTGTATTTGTTCCAACTCCAGGCGAAATTTACGATGGCGTAATTGAACGCGTGGAAGAATATGGTGCTTTTGTTAAGTTTAAAGGCAAAAGTGGCTTATTGCATGTAACCGAAATTAGTTACCAGCGCATCGCAAGTGTTGCTGATGTATATAAAGTAGGCGACGAAGTTAAGGTTAAATTGCTCGAAAATGACCCCAAAACAGGCAAATTACGTTTGTCGGTAAAGGCACTTTTGGATAAACCAGAAGGTTATGTAGAGCGCGAACGCCCTGAACGTCGCGAAGGCGGTGGCGGCGGTGATCGTGGTGGTCGCAGCGGCGGTGGTGGTGATCGTGGTGGTCGCAGCGGCGGTGGCGGCGGCGGCGGTTTCCGTGGCGGTCGGTAATTTTTGATTGTTATTTTTTGACGTGATAACGTGCGCGGTGTACGCGGCGGTGTACGCGGCGGTGTAGAGACGTTGCATTGCAACGTCTCTACGTTTCGCAACGCCCAAAAATCGTTTCGCAACGCCCAAAAATCGTTTTGCAACGCCCAAAAAACGTTTCGCAACGCCCCAAAAATCGTTTCGCAACGCCCAAATAATCACAATATATAAAACAAGGTCACGTACAACAAAAAAACGTTACCCAACAGTTATACAACAAATTCAAAATGCGGTTGAACGGAATATTGGTTTTTACACCCAGTGCCCGATCAACCGCATTTTTTTATATCCTGAATAATACGCCCCTTATTTAAATCTTATTCCTCAAACCCAAAATAATCCCTAAATTTGCCCACATTTTGATTTAAAAAAGACAACCATGAATTCTAACACACTGAAATGCTGCGCGCTACTTATTTGTACTAGCCTTTTTTTCGCTTGTAAAAAAGACAATAATACCCCAACGGAAGAAAGTCCATTTTTTTCTTTTTTTGAACAAACCTCCATCATTATTGATACAACACCAGTTGCAACGAATACATGGCAATATGGATTTACTTTTAGCCCACAAAAAAATGGTAAAATTGAACAGTTGGGCATTAAACTGCCTGTCACGGGCGGTTTTGTTGTTCGGCTATGGGATCTGAAAGGGCTTGTGCCCATTTTACTCACCACTCAAGACATTGTTTCCGCTCAGCAGCATACACCTGCTTTTGTAGATATTACGCCAATAGATGCACCGAAAGATGCAAAATTTGGGGTTTCAGTAACGGCTAATTCCTTTTACAGGCTAACAAAAAACGACGGATCAAAATTTACATTTCCACTCGTAGTTGGTAATATCAAAATCGAGTCATTTAATGAAACAATCAAAGTAGGTGCCGATATCTCATTTCCAAATGCAGTGAATGACACTCGTGTAGCACCATGTGTTAATGTCGTTTTTGTGGCTGATTAGAATTTGTTCAGGAAAAATCCATACGATGCGTTATTTACATCTGTTTTTATGCCTAATCTGCTTTTTTGCAACCCTTTTCAGCGTAAATGCGCAGCAAAGGGTACTGGATTCATTATTGAAAATAGAACGCATATTGCTGGTAGAAGACACCACACGTGCTAAGTTACTAACGCAAATTGCTAGAAATTACGCCAATATTGATCCAAATAAAGGCGCCGAATATGCTTCTAAGTCTATTGCAATCGCCGAAAAATTAGCGGATAAACGTATTTTAGCCAGTGCTTATAGCGCAAGAGGGAATAATTACCTCAATGTACCGGATTACCCAGCCGCATTGGAAAACTATCAGAAAGCACTGTCGATCAATGAATCTACTGGAACTATTCAGGGCATTGCTAATAACTATAATAATATTGGGCTGGTGTATGCATACGTATTTGATTATCCTAAAGCCTTGGAAAACTATCAGAAGGCTTTACTGATGGTAGAAAAAATAGGCAATAAGGCAAGTATGGTCAACACGCTAGCCAATATTGGGAATATACATACCGAATTAAGGGATTATCCTAAAGCGATCGAGTATTTCCAAAATGCCTTACCGATTAGTGAATCCATAGGAAATGGGCAAAGCACTGCTGGTATATTGGTCAATTTAGGTAATGTTTATACCCAACTATCTGATCTACCCAAGGCATTGGAATATAAAAAACGGGCATTAGTGATCAACGAAAAATCGGGGAATAAAGCACGAATTGCCAATAATCTCGGTAATATTGGTAATGTTTATGCCCAAATGTTAGATTACCCGCAAGCAATGGATTATCAAAACAGGGCTTTGGCACTATATGAAGGTATTAAGGATAAAAAAGGAATAGCCGAAACATACTCCAATATTGGCGATATTTGGCTTGCTCAAAAGGATTATCCTAAAGCACTAAATTTTGAATCTCAAGCACGTGTCCTCGCCAATAATCTCGGTATGATGTCGGTGGAAAGTAAGGCATTGAAAAGCCTGAGTAGTATTTATGAAGCCACAGGAAAGCATGATAGTGCATACATTAGTTTCCAGTTATTTATTACACTTCGTGATAGCATCGATAATGTGGAAAAGCAAAAGCAAGTGACAAAAAAGACGTTGCAATTTGAGTTTAGTAAAACCGAAAATGCACTCAAACAACAGCAATTAATCACAAGTGCGCAACTAAAGGAGCAGATTTTAATTGCAACTAAGCAGCAGCAAGAACTAACGCTGAAACAAAATGCCGTTGATATTGCCAATAAACAGCAGGAATTACAACGATTGGCTTATTTAAAATCTCAAGCCGATCTTCAATACGAACAAAGCCAAAGCCAAGCAAAAGAAGAGCAATTGGTGCTTGCTGAAAAAGACAGAGATCTACAAGCCACTCAGGTGAGCCTTCAGCAATCTCAACTTTTATTGCAGGATAACGAACTCCGCTCCCAACGCCTACAACGATATTTTTACCTTGCAGGGCTGTTTTTATTGGGCTTACTCTCTTTTTTTATTTTCCGAAACTTCAAACTGGAACAGAAAACGAAAAATATCATCCAACTTGAAAAACAAAAATCGGACGATTTGTTATTGAATATCCTACCTGCTGAGGTGGCTGCTGAACTCAAGGAAAAAGGCCATGCGAGTGCTAAATTATTCAATGATGTAACGGTGCTTTTTACTGATTTTGTGAACTTTACAAAGGTTTCAGAGCATTTGTCGCCACAAGAACTCGTGAGTGAACTGCATTTTTGCTTTAAGGCATTTGATGAAATAGTAGAAAAGCACGGATTGGAAAAAATTAAAACCATCGGAGATGCTTATATGGCCGTGTCTGGATTACCGATGGCCAATGGCGCACATGCACACAATGCGGTACGAGCAGCCATTGAAATCCGACAGTTTATCCAAGCAAGAAAGCAGACCAATCCCGATTCGTTTGAAATTAGGATTGGGCTAAATAGTGGGGCTGTAGTGGCGGGTATTGTAGGTGTTAAAAAATTCGCTTATGATATATGGGGCGATACCGTCAATACCGCCGCCCGAATGGAAAGTAATAGTGAACCAGGTAAAATCAATATTAGCCAAAGTACATTTGCCTTGATTCATAATGATTTTACCTGTATCCACCGTGGGCAGTTAATGGCCAAAAATAAGGGGGAAATTGATATGTATTTTTTGGATTGATAATTTTTACGTGGCGTGGCGTAATGCGACGTTACGTGGCGTTACGCGTAGAGACGTTGCATTGCAACGTCTCTACATGTATAACGTTGAAAATCAACGTTAATCATTGATTTTATTCCGCACAAATTTCCAAACCCCCAATTGCGTCGCAAACGTTTTTTTCAGATCGTTTAAATTGTACGTCACATTTTCCAGAATAATGATACTGGTTTTAGTGGCTGGGTAATAGAAATTCATCGAGCAAAAACCGGGCGCAAACCCTGTCGTTCCGTATTGGAGGATACCGTCTCTGTTATCCACTGTGATACCATAACCATAATCCGTTGTGCCAAACATAGGGTGTTCTCTAGTCGCATTTTTCTGTCTTGTGGTCATCAGTTCCATCGTTTTAGGCAATAATAACTTGCCGCCGTACAATGCCCTATTCCACAATAAAAGATCGTTTGCGGTGGAAATAAACGAACCTGCCGCTACATAATTTTGAAAACTGGACTTTTCAATATTTAAAGTACCATCCTTGAGTTCGGTGTAACCCGTCACCAAATGTTGGTGCTTATGCAAATCAGGGTGGAAAGTATGTGTCATTTTGGAGCGTTTGAATAGCGCATTTGAAAGGCGCGCGAAGGATTTTTGCGTAACACTTTCCAATATTTTTGACAGTATTTCGTAGCCAATTTGCGAATAAACAAATTTAGAACCCGGCATAAAATCCAATGGCTGCTCATAAGCCACAATACCATGTGTATGGGTCAATAATTGATGAATGGTGACAGAATCCAACCAAGTTTGTTTCCAATCGGGCAGGTACTTTCGGATGGGGACATTCAATTCTATTTGTCCTTTTTCAAAAGCCTGAAGTACCAAAACTGCCGTAATTTGTTTGCTTAGAGAACCTATAACAAATTGATCGTCAAGGTTTAATGGCGTTTTTTTAGCCAAATCGGAATAACCTTGTACTTTTAGATATTGCGACTTTTCACCTTTGGTGACTAAGATAATACCATTGAATTTTTTTTGTTTTTGTGCCGCTAATAAAGAATCGATCTGCTGTGTAAATACTTGTGCAAATGCGATATGCGATAGGGCGATCAATACGAGTGTTGAGAATAATTTGTACATTTTGCTTATAATAATCTGTTTTAGAATGATGAATGTTTGATCTGAATTTGTTTGTGCATTGCGGTATTCAACCAACCTTTTGCCATACGCCGAAAAGCATACCCCAGCCACCGCGAAGGTAATACTACATTTAACGCCCACGCACTCCATTTCCAGGGTAATTTTTGTAAATAATATACCAAATGCCCCATCAGTATTTCCTCCTCTAGCCTGCGGTAGAGTTCCTTTTCATAACCCATAAACATAGATGCGTCATACTGTTCTTTTTCTGCGGCTTTGATAGCAAATTGTGCCGCCAAATACCCAGAAAGCATACTCGTACCGATGCCCTCGCCAGTAATAGGGCAAATCAGTGAAGCCGCATCGCCTACTAGCATAAAGCCATCACCAAATGGTTTGCGCCTGCGCGAGGAGAGCGGAAGCCCCCAGCCAGCGGGTTTGTCCAAAGGTATAGCATTTTTAAAACGCGGAGCGATCACGGGGTCTTCTGTAATGATACGCTGTAATTCTTTGCGGATATTGATTTGGAGTTTTGCTACGGGTTCGCTCAACATGATAAAACCCACATTAGCCTCCCCATTGGGCAGCGGGAAAATCCAGAAATACGACCAAGGCAATGATTTGGGAAAATAAAACTCGATCAATCCCTCAGGGTGCATACCCGTTACGCCGCTCCAGTATTGCCGCTGCGATGCTGCATAATGCCTGCGCTCAATTTTTCTATCCCCGATCGCCCGCAATACTACGGAATGGTCGCCATCGGCACCAATTACAAGATTACACGTTATTTCGAGGTGTTGCCCTTCATTTTGGGCATTAATACGCCAAATGTTGCCCTCGCGCACGAGAGATTGTACAGCGGTGTTTTGTCGGAAATCTGTATATTTTGGATCAAAACGTTGTACCAAAAAATGATCAAAATGTGCTCTTCGGGAAACTTGATACAAGGGCAGTTGCGCCTCTTTTGAACTAGGTTGGTAATCCAAATCGACGTACTTCCCATTAGGCGTGATGATTCGTGTACCCCAAGACGGCGAAAATCCATTGTTTTGCTGGATCTCATGGGTCAGTATATTAGGGTCCAAATGCTGCAATACCCGCATCACTTTAAGGTCGAGGCCATCACCACATACTTTATCGCGGGGAAACTGCGCCGCATCCACGATAATATGCGGAATACCCGCTTTGGCAAGGAACAGCGCAGTGGTGGCACCAGCAGGGCCTGCTCCTATAATACAGATTTGGGTATGGATGTTCAATTTTTTTTGAAAAGGATTAATTTTATGGGAAATATTCTATCTTTGTCCTTGATAATTTATGCAAACATACGATGTAGGAAACAAATAATACGGTGTCTTTTGGTTGAGATGATTATTTTGTAGTAAATTTAAACAAATTACTTATGCTTTATCGCAGACGGAGTAAAAAACTAACTTTCTCAAAACTGGGCAATAAAATTATCATTTTTTTTATCAGAATCGCATACAGTATAATTTAACATTAAAATGACCAATAGTACTGAAATACAATTCATAGACAAAATAGACTGTAAGTTTCCGTACCATGACAGACAGGAAAGCCTACAGTTGATAGAGCAAGCCGCCGCTTTGTCTCCCAACGCGCTATATTCAATTATCGAAGAATTATGCCGAATTCCCCACTCAAAAAGATCATCTGTGGCAACAGAGACATTGGTTGACTTGTTGGCCATTACTGCTAACCAATTAAATCATCCCTTAAAAGAGCTAATAGTGGATACCGCCGACAAGATGATTCGTAGCCAAGAACTAACGGTAGAAGATGTAATATTAAAAATGCAAATCGTTCAAAAATATCCAGGACAATTTGCGGCTTTAAGTATTTTGTATTTCTCCTGTGATGATAAAGATGGGAAAATGGAGCCGATTTGGAAAAACATAATAAGCGAATGGAATTATCACGCATAACTATTTAAACATGAATATCATTCTAAACAACAAGCATTATTTTTACCTTCTACTGGCAATATTTGGTGGAGGACTCACTTTTTACTACGCCATGCTTGGCGTTATAGAACATAATGGCGATTTTGACAGTATGGCGTTTATTAGCAGTACTTGGACCGATAACTATTATGCAAAAAGTTTGACCCTCGATTTTTGGATTGGGACAATGGCTGGGACATTTTTTATCATTCTGGAAGGTATTCGATTGAAAATGAAAAGAATATGGTTGTATCTAATCTTGACTGTATTTGTTGCTTATGCCTTTGGATTTCCATTGTTTTTATTTGTGAGGGCGCTTCGATTGAAACAGGAGAGTTAGTGGCGGGGGAAAAAACGTAATCAACGGGTGGTTCTTGTGGTGATTGCGCAAAATGGAAAAGAGATTTATACCTGATTGATCCTAGAAATCGGTTTTAAAAATTTTATTACTATGAATAAATATAATAAATGGTATTTACTCGTGTTTCTTTGCCTATCTCATTTTTTTAAAATGACAGCACAAGTTTATATTGAAACGGGCAACGGCACTGCTTCGCTCGACCTATGTACCTGCACAGTAGGCGCCCCAGGTAATCCACCGGAGACATTTGCCATTGCTACCGGCACCAACCAAAATATCTATTTTTTGGGTGGACTTTTTATTAATGAGGTGTTTGTGTATAATCCTACAACAGGTATTACCACGCTTTTGGCATCGCTTCCTCTAACTTTTTCTGCTGTGAGTATGGTTTTTGGCCCTGATGGCTTGATATACGTTTGTGGGGCTGGGTTCAATGGTACTGCTGATGAATCGTTGGTTTCAATAAATCCAATTACAGGTATAGTAACTAATCTCGGCGAACTTCCCAATTCTACCTCGATGCAAGGTGATTTGTTTTTTTATAATGGTGCCTTGTACGGCTTGGCATCCTTAAATACTACCGCAGAATCGGTGGTGATTCAGATCCCAATAAACAATCCACCAGCGACCAGTATTGCACAGAGCTTTCCTGATATCACTGGTTTAGTCGGCGGCATCTCTGTCTTTATCAACGGAGTAGAAACGATTCTTTCACTTGGTTTTGATGTCATTGCTGGTGAGTCCTATTTATATCAACTTGATTTAGCCACAGGCAATGTGAGTGTTTTTTGTGCTGGGATTATTGGTGGTGATCTTGGCGCGCCACCCAACTATGTAGTGCCGCCATGCTGTGCTAATAATGCAGGCAGTTTTCAAAGCCTTGCACCCATTATCACTTGTCAAAATCAAAATATCGCGCCCAATCACCTCGGTAATGAGGTACTCAATCCCGATGCAGCACTTTCTTTTATATTAGTGGCTGACACTACTGCCAGTTTGCCGGGCGCCATTATTCAAATTGCTTCTTCACCCATCTTTAGTTTTAATCCTGCTGTGATGACTACCGGAACAACATATTTCGTGGCAGCGGTAGCAGCACCGGGTCCGTCGGGTAGCCCAAACTGGTCAAGCAGTTGTATTGACCTTAGTTATTTTGTACCTGTACAGTGGAGACCAGTACCAACCGTTGCCTACTCCGGTGCCGCACCGACGATCTGCACCAATGGTTGTGCGGAGTTTTCGCTTAATTTTTCTGGCAATTTTCCGGTTAATTTGACTTGGTCTATTGATTTTGGCAGCCAGATGCAGAGTGGTGTTTTTTCAGCAGATAATGCTTCAGAGGTGCTTTTGATTTGCCCAAGTACAGGTGGAGATTTTCCAGTGGGGGCTTTCCAGTTGCAATTTTTAGGCATTTCTGATGCATTTTGTACTTGTCCATAAGGAAGGATAATGTTTCATCACTCCATACAACCTCCAGCACAAAAAAAAGGCCGCAACCCATCTTCCTAGGTTGCGGCCAAAATCAAAAAACATCGTATTATAGATTACGTAACTTTATTTTTGGGGCAGGAATTGATCTTTTTGCTCCCACCTTCTTTCCTTTTTTTCGCCGTAATTATCCCATTATGGCTGCAAAAAGCGCATTGCTGGGAACAAAAATCTCTAATTCCTGCCTATACAAAAGTAAAATCACATAATCTCTATTTATGAAATCGTAATTTCCTGTGCTTCGGTGCCGGGCAATTTGGGCAACGTCAACTCCAATACGCCATCATTATAGCGGGCCGTGATAGCCGAAGTATCCACTTTTCCATTGAGCGAAAACTGACGCTCGAAACCGTTACGCGGGTACTCATAATGCAGCCAGTTTTCTTGTCCACCTTGTTCGGTGGTAACCACTTTAATACTGAGTACATCACTCGAGAGGTTTACTTGAAACGCATCTTTGGTAAGACCCGGTGCATAAACGAACAGTTCATACCAGTCTTTAGATTCGCGAATATTGACAGGTACGCGTGTTGCATTGGCTTGCCAACGAAATGGGTTAAAACCTGCGTGTGCAGCACCGTAGCCGCGTGATTGATTACCCCAGTGTTTGTGGGAATTATTTGAATGACACATAATTTTAATTGTTGTTGTGAATAGTGAATGATAAATATTAAAGCACTTCAATATGCCTTGTAGCACCCTGTTTGTTGCCCTGTGGAAACGAAAACGGATCCATCGGCTGTGCTTGTTGGAAACGATTGTTCCAACGAGAAGGGTAGTGGTAATTGGGTGCAAAATGGTGTTGCGGCTGACCACCATAACGGGCCATATAAGCACCTGCTCGGAATATCATATAGAGTGATCCGAATACTACTGTGGCCATAAGGGCGAAAAAGAGCAGTTTCAAAAAGGTAATAAGAACTGCTGCGCCGAATAGCAGCGCTAGAAAAAACTTTGCTGGACGCATCGTAAAATTTGTTTTTAAAATGAAATGATAATGTATAAGGAGCGGAACGTATTGCGGTGCTTTTGGCGTGTTTCGTATTTTGTTCGCCGCAGTATTTGTCGCTTATATTATGGAAGACGAACGAGGCTGAATTTTACTTTAAATGTTTTTAATTTTTTTTCATCTGCTGCAAATTTAATAATTATAGGTGGTCAATATTTGGTGAAACGAGTTAAAATACCTACTTTTGCATAAATTTGACGCGTCATTATGACCAATATACTTCGTTATCCATTACGCAATATCAGCCCGGAACAAATTTCTGATTTGCAAGAAAAATACCCGAATGCTTCGATTCAGATTGAACTGCACGATACACCCATTGCAGGTGGATTGAGCGAAGACGGTTTTTGGGAATTAATTTCATTGCTGGATTGGCAACAAATGGGCAACGATGATGCTGTAATAGAACCTGTTGTCGAAGCACTAAGTAATGCTCCTCTTCGGCATCTTTATGATTTTAAAGATATTCTATCGCAAAAACTCTATCGGCTGGATACAATGGCTCATGCAAAAGAAATTGGTAAAGGTGCTTACAGCCAAGAATCTCCAGTTTTCTCCGAAGATGGATTCCTTTTCGCACGTTGTTGTGCCGTGGCTAATGGCCAAAAACAGTACGAAGACATACTTAATAATCCTAAATTAATGCCAAAAGATATGGAATTTGCGCCGTTGTTGCGCATTGCGAATGAGGCACACCGTCGATCTCAAAAGACGACACTTAGATACGTCTCTGTTTATTCTATTGAAACTTTTAGTAATCGTAAAGGGTGGGAAGGCCTCCTTCAATAAAGATTATGACCGTTTACACCGCTCTTCCCAAGCCGCCCTCATCCTAGCCTTCTCCTCCATACTCATATTTCCCCATTTGCCACGTCCCCATTTTCCGCCGGGTCTTCCACCGCCACGAAAACCACCAAACAAGATCCGGCAAAGGATCAATAAACCAATGGCTTGTATAAATGTAAGTGGTCGCACGCCCGTCACTTCGGGCAAAATAGCATTCCACAAGAACATCACTACGCCACCTACGACAAGTACCGCAGCCATAAAAATGAAGGGCAAAAAGAGCCAATATTTTCGCTGAAACATAAACTAAGGATTTAAAAATTCTTGATAAACGGTGTAAAGTCGCTCGCGCAGGTGCTGCACAGCATATCTTTTACGTGAAATAAGGGTTTTAATATTGTCGCCCGTACGATCCGAAATAGATTGGAAGGTTTCGTCCTCCATTTCGTTCCAAACAAATACGTTGCGTTGTGCTTCGGGCAATTCTTCTAATGCGGCGAAAAAGGTATCCCAAACGATCTTTTTCAAGTACTCTGTTTCGGGCGTAGTGGCCTCCATGAGTAAAAGATCTTTAAAGTGTAACTCTCCTTCTTCGTTTTCGTAAGCCAGGTCATCCAGCATTTGCGGGGTAGTGCGGCGGTACATATCGGTAACTCTATTTCGTGCTACCCGAAACAACCACCCACTGATTTGTTCGATAGGTTCAGCATCGGCTACTCTACTCAATTGGTACCATACATCCTGCAATATATCTTCTGCATCTGCATCATTGCGCACTTTGCCCCGGATAAACCGAAACAATCGCTTGCTATATTCCTGTACGACCGCCGTTATTCCACTATTATTGGAATTATTGGGTTCTGCTGTCATTGCAAAGGTCATGATTTTTATGTCTTTTCCCAGAAGACGGACAAGGTATTTGTTTTACTTTAAATTGTTGAAATTTTTTTTCGGGATCGAAATCCTCAACTAACCTTGATCGCCTCAAAACACTACTATTCCAACCATTTTATAATTGGTAGATTTATTTTAACACCCAAGTGCTAAAAAATAGCATAACTCAAATAGATAAAAACTTTGCAGCAGCATTTGTGGTTATAATCCCAATTAAATTTTTAAAATAATGATACAAAACAAACACTTTTCAAAAGGCTTTATCTTGCTCTGCCTCCTTTGGGGTATATATACTCAACAAGTATATGCAACCACTTACACACTTAATCTAACAACTGGTATCCAAATCAACTGGGATAATGCTAGTGCTTGGCAACCCAATGGGGTACCCGGTGCTGGAGACGACGTGATTATCAATGGTACACCGTCTTCATCGGTCATTACCAATGGCGATGTTACGGTTAAATCAATGACGATCAGTAAGTTAAATTATATTTTTGGACCTGGCACTCTGACGGTGACAGAACTCCTAGATACCCGTTATCCAATGTTTTGGCAAATGAATTTGATGCTCGCCGCTGGAGCCAATGCTACGATGACCGATGTGAATTCGTCCAATAATGATGAAGGTATTATATTTTATAGCGATTTAGTTGTCGATGGTAATTTAGTACTGGAGGCACGCGCTTTTTCTGCTAATAACATCACAATAAATGGCACTTTGACCCAAAAAGAAGGTAGTCTGAAGGGGAGAATTGTTGTCAATTCAACAGGCGTATTAAATATTGATAGCCCCAATATTGATGTGGAATTAGGTACTTTAGAGAATAATGGTACTTTTAATTGGCAAAGTGGTAAAATTCAAGCAGTTGGTGCTTGGCTCACCAATACAGGTGTCTGGAACATAAATGTAGCCAATGCAGCCTTTAGTTACAGTGGTTTTGCTCAAGATTTTCTCATTACTAATACCGGTAATATTCAAATTTCATCCAATTTGACAAGCCTTTTGCTGCTTTCAAAAATGCTCAATAAGGGACAGATTAATATAAATGGTGCTACTCAATTGTCCTTATATAGTATTGAACATTATGGTAGCATTACAGGCGGAGTAGGATCGTCGTTGTCTATTGTTGGTTATTATAACAACAACAACGGTAGCAATACTTTTTACAGTGGTTCTACGATCAATGTACCCACGTTCAAAACAGAAGAATCTACAAATTTGGTGATCAAAAGTGGGGCAAATATTTCGGCTATTCAAAATTTTAAACTTGGTGCCGCTGGTCAAGGTCTAGTTGATATAGGCGTTGCGTTGCCACCTGCTGCCACTTATGAGATCGGGGGAAATATTACAACTAATGTGAATCAAAATTTTACAGGAACGTTTATTTTGGATCGCGGTTATATTGGAGGTACTGCTAATTTTTCATTTGATACCCCTAATTTTATATCCATTATTGGTCACTTTGCCGTAAATATTAAAGTTGACCTTAGTGCAAGTACCATACTGACTTTACAAACGCTCAGCGTTGCTAGCATCATTAACAATGGCACCATCAATTGGGGACCAAATGGCAGTTTCTCCGCTTCTATTGTTAATAATGGCACTATTAATATGAACGGCGAATCTTTGTATTTTTTTTATTCTGATATATCAGGGGGAAATGCCAATTGTACAAACAATGGTACGATGAATATCAATAATAAAATGACACAAGCCACTGGCCTTTTGAAAAACCTCGGAACTATTAATATCGGTGGTATCACCGACCTACAAATTAGTGGTGAATTGCAACATTTCGGAACGATAGAGGGACAACCTGGTAGTAAGTTGGGGTTATATAGCACTAACGTGGAACATGTGTTTAATGCCGGTGCGCAAACCTCAGGACTCAGCGTTTTAGAGACGAATTTTTGGGGTAAAACAAATTTTAAACTGGGTACTGTATTAAATAATATCGCTAGTTTTGTAGTAGATTTTGGTCGCTTGGAAACAAGTATCATCCTACCTCCTGCCTCCAATTATTTGTTTAAAAAAGCAGAAATACGGTTGAATACGGTATTTGAACCCACAACAGTCCTCGAAGTAGAAGATACCAAAATTGAAGGTAGTGGTAATATCCGAA
>JBEAVK010000156.1:0-2515 GCA_041160955.1 Bacteroidota bacterium | reverse complement strand
GTCGGCGTGACCTCGGAGTCACGCCGACACTACGCTCAACAATTTTGTAAATTAACACAAACGTCACATTAAACACATTGTGCCGACGTATATCCAGCATACTTTTGAGCCTTAAAATTATTTGTAGTTATGAATGTGAAGTGTATATCCCAACCGCCCAAAGCATTACTAATGGCGTTTCGGCAATCGGTCAAAGATTTATTATATCCGAGCGAAACAGATGCGGTAATTGTTGTGCAAAGTATTTCTTCTGATGAGGTAGGTGCCGCGTTTTCGGCACAAGATATTCGTCGCTTATTCTATGAAGATGACGAAGATGCTACCCAACCTACCGATATAGACATGGCCGAAATGCTACGTTCTGATAGTAACGGTACGAAGGCTTTTTTTCGCAATCGTTTGGATTTTATTACCTCAAATACGATCAATGAGATCGAGTATAAGTCACCAGATGAACGTGCAAATGCGCTTCAATGGCGGCATTTACGGGATTTATTATTTGATAATTTGATCCGTTTGCGTTATTTTAACGTAGAATTGGCAGCACCAGACCAAGCTAGAAAAGATATTTATATCGTTGGTCAACAAGTCGAAATCAATATAGATCTTGATACCAATGAAATACAAACAAAACCATTGGATTGGATTGTACTATCTACTTATGTGATAGAAACTTAGTTTGGCCGCCCTTGGTCACCCGGTCACCCGGTCACCCCGGTCACTGAGCGAAGCCGAAGTGACCGAAGTGACCGGGGTGACCGAGTGACCAAGGGCGGAGCAACAAAACTACAAAGAAAAAAAATAATTAGACACAAAATGTATTAAAAATATTATCTTTGCAGCATGGATCTTTATTTTTACTTCATTTTGGCGGTCGTTGTAGTACTTATTGTCGTATTGCTCCTGCGCAACAAGCAAGAACTGCCCCACACCGAGCAAGTGCCCAAGTCACTTTACGATGCCGCAGTAGCGCAACAAGAACAAACACGTGCTGATCTTATCCTGCGTGAGCAGGAATTGAGGGCTGTATCGGGGCAATTGGCTGCACGCGACCAACAGATTTTGCATTTGCAGGAGCGCATGCGGGTGCAACAACAAGAAATGCAACAGTCGGAAACCCGACTAAAAACGGAGTTTGAAAACCTGGCCAACCGATTATTGGAGCAAAAAGGCGCGCAAATGAGCCAAAGTAATGCCCGCCAAATGCAATTGATCCTACAACCTTTGCGCGAAAAAATACAGGAATTTGAGGCCAATATGGAGCGCAAATTTGTGGAAGAAACCCGCGAAAAATCGGGACTAAAAAAAGAAATTGAGCAATTGCACTCCCTCAACCTCCAACTGAGCCGCGATGCCAATAACCTGGCCTCCGCACTCAAGGGACAAAATAAAACCCAAGGCGATTGGGGCGAAGCACAGTTGCAAGTACTCCTCGAAAACTCGGGACTACAAAAAGGCGTACATTTTACCACTCAAGTCACTTACCAAGACCAAGCAGGTGCTTCAAAACGCCCCGATTTTGTGATACAATTGCCCGATAACAAACAATTGATTATCGACTCTAAAGTATCGCTTACCGCTTTTGAGCGTTTTTATAATGACCCCGATACCACACAAAAAGAAAAACACCTCAAGGCGCATATTGAAAGCATTCGTGCGCATGTGAACGATTTGAGCGGTAAAAACTACCAAAACCTGCCAGAAATCAACTCTCCGGATTACTTGTTATTGTTTATTCCCTTGGAATCGGCACTCACAGCGGCTACACAAGCAGATGCGCGGCTGTTCTCGGATGCCTTGGATCGGAATATTGTGTTGGTCACGACCAGTAGTTTGTTAGCGACCATGCGCACGGTGGCGCACTTGTGGAAACAAGAAAAACAAAACCGCTCCGTACAGGAAATAGCGCGACAAAGTGGCCTACTCTACGACAAATTCGTTACTTTTGTAGATGATTTGCGTACAATAGGCACCCGACTCGACCAAGCACACCAAGCGTATGGCGATGCAATGAATAAATTAAGTTCGGCAACAAGATCAGGCGATACCTTGATTGGGAAAGCAGAAAAGATAAGAGAATTGGGTGCTAAGGCGACTAAGATGCTGCCGGGGGATATGGGGTGAGATGGGTTTGAGATGGGGGCACTCGCGTTGGTTTATATGCTCAGAATATATTGTTTTCTGGCATAAATCGTCCATAATTAAGGGTTTTTAGGGCGCAATAGGGAATTCGGTTGATGTTAAGTTTAGGCAAAGCAATGTACTTTACTTAGAGTTAATGTTGGGATGTGGGGGTGGTTTGGGGATTGGGCGTACCTTTGCGGGATATTAATAAATTTTATCGCACAATAGGTTTTTGATTAATTATTTGGGAATGAGGTAGTTAAATACTTATTTATAAAAAATTAGTGAAAAGCAAAATAAACTCTAAACATTACTCACTATTTTAGTTCTTTTTTTCTATGAAAAATATTTTATTCAAGATTGGTTTGATTAAAACCTATGCATTTTTTTT
>JBEAVK010000138.1:0-7480 GCA_041160955.1 Bacteroidota bacterium | reverse complement strand
TATCAAAAAAACTATTTTTTAAGCCGATACATCATACACCCTCAACGCCTCATTCAGCGATACTTTTTTATCTGTGCTCTCTTTCCTTTGGCCAATAATAAGCGCGCATGGCACCTGAAATTCGCCCGCATTGAACTGCTTGGAATAAGAACCAGGGATCACAACGGAGCGTGGCGGTACATAACCTGTGTATTGCACCGGATCAGGGCCAGTTACGTCTATAATATGGGTACTTTGGGTAATCACCACATTGGCGCCCAATACGGCTTCCTTACCCACACGCACCCCTTCCACCAAAATACACCGAGAACCGATAAAACAGTCATCCTCAATAATCGTCGGTGTGGCCTGTGTAGGCTCCAGTACGCCCCCTATGCCTACGCCGCCGGATAAGTGTACATTACGGCCAATCTGCGCACAAGAGCCCACTGTAGCCCATGTATCCACCATGGTGCCACTACCTACCCATGCGCCAATATTCACGTAAGAAGGCATCAAAATAACGCCTTTTTCGAGAAATGAACCATACCGCGCAATCGCTTGTGGTACTACGCGTACGCCTTTAGCGGCAAAGCCACTTTTAAGCGGAATTTTATCGTGGAATTCAAATGGCCCTACTTCAATCGTTTGCATTTCCTGAATTGGAAAATACAAAATGACTGCTTTTTTAACCCATTCATGGGTGATCCAGTCTTTGCCTGATGGCTCAGCTACCCGTAGTTCGCCAGCATCCAATAATTCAATCACACTGCGAATGGTCTTTTTTACCTCTTCGCTCTGGAGCATGGTGCGATCGTTCCATGCTGCTTCAATTATTTCTTTCACAATGTTAAAATGATTTATTATTCAGTTATTGTTTCTTCTGTTTCTTCTGGCACCGACAACCAGAAATTATTGTATCCTTCCCCTTGTACAAGCGTCAATTCTTGTGCATTGAGCAGTTCCAATAATGCTAAAAAGGTAACTACAGCATGTATTCTATTTTCTAATTGCAGAAAAACTTGCTCAAAATCTATTTTTTCACCCACTTTTACCATGCCTTGCAAATACGCGCGCTGCTCCTGAATCGTGTAATTGAAATTATAGACTGTATGTACGCGCTTTGCTTTCTTTTCATCGTCCATCCGCGCTACCAAACGTTCAAAAACACGCAATAATCGGTACAGACTTACACTTTCGTAACCGCCATCAGCAATGGCTTGCTCCGATAATTGTTTCATTTCTACTTCCGCATATCCGCGAGGATTCATAAAAGCACGTACTTCTTCCATCCGCCGCAAATCTTCCATCATATCCTTGTAACGCTTGTACTCCAATAATCGATCCACTAACTCAGCGCGTGGATCAATTTCATTGCCTTCGTCATCTATTTGCTTGCGGGGGAGGAGCATTTTGGCTTTTATACGCATCAGTGTAGCCGCCACCACAATAAATTCGGAGGCTAAGTCAATATTCATGGCTTCCAAATCACGGATATACGACAAAAAATCATCCGTGATTGTTGCAATCGGGATATTATAGATATCCAATTCATCGCGTTCAATAAAGAACAACAATAAATCGAATGGCCCCTCAAATACCGGGAGTTTTATAGTAAATGTACCGCTTGACATACTGTGCAAAGGTACTAGGATTTACTTACTTTGTGAAAATTAAGCATTAATATTACTTGGTTCGTGCTTAGTGAGCAAACTTCCCAACACCATACCAACAATACTTGCCATAAAGCCCCAAAGCATCGGGGTTATGTTTTTGATAAATTCCATCAGCGTTGGATCTTCGGGAATTACCGCGCCTTCTTCAATTTTTGGCAAAAACCAAAGCGTCAGCAGCCAAACCACAATACCTGCTATCATTGATGCAATAGCACCGGTGCTGGTTGCTCGTTTCCAATACAATCCGCCGATCAACGGTACAAACAACGAAACAAGACTTAACGCGGAGGATTCACTCACCAATTCAAATATATCATTTCGCCAAATCGCAATACCGCCCGTAATTAACGCAACAACTACCAAGGCATAGCGCATTGTTGCTAATAACTGCTTGTCTGTCAATTCTTTACGCAAAAGCCCTTTTACCAAATTTTCGCCAATCACGGTAGCAGGAGCCAACATTGCGCCACTGGCTGTACTCAAAATAGCCGACATCAATGCACCAAAAAATAAGATTTGCATCGGTAATCCAAAGTGCTGTAATACCATATTGGGCAATAATTCTTGTTTATCACCTGCGGCTAATTCAGGATATAATATACTACCACCAAAACTAATAACCAAAGGAATCATCGCCACCGACAAGTACATAAAACCCGAAGTATAGCAAGCTTGTACCGAAGCACGCTCGCTTTTTGCCCCCATAACACGTTGAAATACATCTTGTTGTGGAATACTTCCCAATCCAATCGTCATCCAGGCAGCAATCCATTGCATAATACTAATCGAATTGCCTTTGGGTAAAAAACGGAAGAAATCGGGTTTGTCCGTTGGAACAGCTGCCAGCATTTTTCCAAAACCACCGACTTCCATAACGACAGAAATAGCTAATACCAACAGCCCGACAACAATTACAATTGTTTGGATAAAATCGGTTATTGCAACCGACCACATACCGCCGATATAGGTGTAAAACAACACCATCAATGTACATATCGCAATACCCCAAGCCCGATCAATGCCACCTACTGTCTGCATCAAAATACCTAAAGCAACCAATTGAGCAGCAATCCAACTAAAGTACGATGGCACCATAAAACATGCCGAAACAATTTCTGTTTTTTTATTAAACCGTAACTTGAAAAAGTCGCTAAACGTAAGGAGATTAAGTTTATATAGGGGTTTTGCGAGCAAAATACCGGCTAAAATAAGGCACAAAGCCGCACCAAATGGGTCTTCAATGATACCTTGTACGCCTTCATCCACAAACCTTGATGAGGCGCCCATGACCGTTTCTGAGCCAAACCACGTTGCAAATAGCGCACATGCGGCCACAAACATGGGTAATTGCTTACCTGCAACGGCAAAATCAGCCGCAGTTTTCACCTTTCGGCCTGCCCACCAACCGATGATAATGGTGACCAGCATATAGGCAAAAATAAATCCAAGAAGGGTAATGTTTTGCAATAGTAACAAAAGTAATAGGTAAAAAAAAACCGATTAAAAAGTTCCATTGGAGCCTTTTAATCGGTAAAATTACATACAATTATTTATTTGGATCGCTTTAATATCATATCGCCGCCGCTGGAGGTGGTACAATTTTAATACCCAATTCCTCCAATTGCTTTTCCTTAATACCATCGGGCGCATCAATCATCATATCGCGGCCTTGATTGTTTTTAGGGAATGCAATAAAGTCGCGGATCGAATTGGCTCCATTCATTACAGCATTTAAACGGTCAAAACCGAATGCAATACCGCCATGTGGTGGTGCTCCATATTCAAATGCACCCAATAAGAAACCAAACTGTGCCTCTGCTTCTTCCGGCGTAAATCCTAATAACTTGAAATTGCGCGCTTGCAAATCGCGGTCGTGGATACGAATCGATCCTCCACCTATTTCAACACCATTCAATACCAAGTCGTAAGCATCGGCGCGCATACTTTTAAGTACCATACGGTCATCGGACTCCATTTTCACAATATCCTGTGGTTTTGGCGACGTGAAAGGGTGGTGCATCGCAAAAAAGCGATTTTCGTCCTCGTCCCACTCCAATAAGGGGAAATCGACAACCCAAAGTGGTTCAAATTTCTTAGGATCGCGCAATCCAAGGCGCGTACCCATTTCCAAGCGCAATTCACACAATTGTTTGCGTGTTTTTTCGTCTTCTCCACAGAGCAAAAACAACAAATCTCCTGGTTTAGCGCCGCATTGCTCCACCCATGATTTCAAATCTTCTGGAGTATAGAACTTATCCACCGATGATTTTATGCTACCATCTGCTTCATATTTCACATAAACCAAGCCTTTTGCGCCTATTTGTGGGCGTTTTACCCATTCTGTCAGCTCGTCAATTTGTTTACGTGTGTATTCGGCACAACCTGGCGCACAAATAGCCAATACAGATTCTGCGCTATCAAACACTGGAAAACCCTTGCCTTTTGCGCTGTTTGATAAATCCACGAATTCCATTCCAAAACGAAGGTCTGGCTTATCCGAACCAAAACGAAGCATGGCTTCATCATAGGTCATACGTGGAAACTTACCCAATTCGATACCTAATGCTGTTTTGAAAAGGTATTGTGTCAAACCTTCAAACATATTAAGGATGTCTTCTTGATGCACAAAAGACATTTCACAGTCAATTTGCGTAAATTCGGGTTGGCGATCTGCGCGCAAATCTTCATCGCGAAAGCATTTTACGATTTGGAAATACTTATCAAAACCCGCCACCATCAAAATTTGCTTAAAAGTTTGGGGTGATTGTGGCAAAGCGTAAAATTGGCCTTTGTTCATACGCGAAGGCACGACAAAATCGCGCGCGCCTTCTGGCGTAGATTTAATCAAAAATGGCGTTTCTACTTCGATAAAATCCTGCGATGCGAGGTATTTACGTGTTTCGATGGCTAAATTTGAGCGGAATATCAGGTTCTTCTGAACAATATTGCGCCGAAGATCAAGGTAGCGGTATTTCATGCGCACATCATCACCACCGTCTGTTTCATCAGAAATAGTGAAAGGTGGTGTTTTTGCTGCATTCAAAATACGCAACTCTTTTACTTTTACTTCAATTTCGCCTGTTGGTATTTTTGTTGTTTTAGAAGCGCGTTCGATTACGGTTCCGGTTGCTTGTAACACAAACTCTCGGCCTAATGAACGTGCTATTTCAAACAAGTTTTTGTCGGTATAATTCTCATCAAATACCAACTGCGTAATGCCATAACGGTCACGCAAGTCGATCCAAAGCAGGCTGCCTTTATCACGAATCGTAGCAGACCATCCAGAAAGTGTCACTTCTGTGCCTACATCGGAAATTCTTAAATCGCCGCAATTGTGCGTACGGTACATAGTATAATGGTTTAGTTTTATTAAATGAAGGTGCAAAGGTACATTAAGTTCCGCTTTTGCACAGAATAAGATTTTACTTTATGTCGATTAGTTTTTTTATTCTTTTTGAAAAGAACGACTTTTGCACCTCGAAAATAAACGCTATTATGCACAATTATACCACACAAATTACTACGGTCATTTTTTTTATTATCACGCATGTTTCCATCACATTTAGTCAGCAAAACAACTGGGTGGTTGAAAAACTACCGGAAATCATTAATTCAAAATTTGATGAAATAACACCTGTTCCTTCTCGCGATGGGAAAACGCTATATTTTACAAGAGTCGGTTATCCTGATTTTAACAGGACACTCATTTTTGACACTATAAACTACCAAGAGAAATTAAGCGAAACGAAATATATGGATATGCTGGGGCGATTATACGGCGAATTGGGGCAAACGGTGCTTGGTGAACCTTACCGCTCCAAATTCAATCAGGATACTTGGTTGAGCAATAGCGATACCGCTGGTGGCTTTTTTACTGTTGAACACCCGGGTTATCCATTAAATAATGCGTTGCCCAATAGTTTGGTGGCGATTACCCCGGATCCGAACGCTTTTTATATTTTAAATCAGTTCAAACCAGAGGGCGATATGAAGAAAGGGTTTTCGGTTATTCGCAAACAATCCGATGGTACATGGTCGTTTCCTCGTCCGGTGGTGATAAAAGACTACTATACTATCACGTCTGATGTGAATTTGACGATGAGTTTTGACGGCAAAGTTTTGATCCTTTCTGCGGCTCGTTTTGACTCCCGCGACCTTGACCTATATATTTGTTTTAAAGAAGGGGAGCATCAATGGAGCGCACCGAAGCATTTAGGTAACGTAATCAATTCATCGCGTAGGGAAATGACACCTTATTTATCAGAAAACAACCAAACGCTCTATTTTGCCTCGGATCGAGGCTCTGGTATGGGAGGGTTGGATATTTTTATGACAAGACGTGAATCAGATTCGTGGTTTGATTGGTCGCCACCGATTCATTTGATTGAGCCGATTAATTCAAGATCGGATGAATCGCAGCCGTATTTCAATATGACGACGGGCAATTTATACTTCACTTCCAAACGCGATGGCAGCAGTGATATTTTTTGCGTAAATATTGCACCTCCGCAGGCTACCGAATTAGTGATTAAAGGTCGCGTAATCAATGCAAAGACTAATTTTCAAATGAATGACGTACGCATACAATATACTTTTGAAGGTGAAACACGGGATACATTGGTATCACCCAACGGAGAATACACTTTAAAAATACCAAAAGGCGTTAAAGTGCTTGTCAATGGATTAAAGCAAGGTTTCAACGGCAAGGTAGAGCAAGTGTTTTTCAGACAGGATTATTACTATTTTCAAGATTATTATGTCGTTGATCTATTTATCGAACCGCTAGAAGAAGGCTCTAAAATAGAATTGCAACCTATTTTTTTCCAGCAATCAACAGCGACTATACTGGAACAGTCCTACGGTGAACTGAATTCCCTTGCCGATTTACTCGCAAGTACGCCCAATATGCATATTCAAATAGATGGCCACACGGATAATAATGGCAAAGAAGAAGACCTTATTCAACTCTCATTAGACCGAGCAAACGCTGTGAAGGATTTCCTTATCACCAATGGCATAGACGGGACTAGGATAAAAACTACGGGGCAAGGGTCAAAAAAGCCACTGAATGATAATAGCACGGATGAAATGCGTCAACAAAATCGGAGGGTAGAAGTGGTGGTAACTAAGATTTGAATGTGTGACAAAATCGGGGCATGATAAGTATTCACTTGGAGATCATTGAATATTGCACCTACGTTTGGTATTATTAAGATCTTCAAGTGCTCGCGGAAACTATATTTTGACTATTGTCGGGGCGACACCCCAGCCCCAACAATTTAGTTAAAACTCATGCTTGCGTAAATAAAAAATCATGCCCTAATTTTATTACACACTCTAATCTTAAAGAGGGTTTAGAGTAATCTTAACAGGGACTTAAAGTAAGGCAATCTCACTAAAAACTACCGTTCCACGTGGAACAATACTAGCACAAACTAGGTAATATCCACGTTAAAACAGCGGCACGACCTTTATTTATCGCTACCTTTTTTTCAAATTTCGGAGGCTTTGCTCCTGTTCACTTCGGCTAAAAACCATCATACTCGCTCATTATACCTAGGGGTGAAAGGCTTTTATGGACTATAAAATCTGCACTTTGTGCAAATCCATGCCGTTATATATTGGTGTTCCACGTGAAACATTGCTATCAATATTCCGGTGGGCTGCACCTCTCTTTTATGGAGAATGCAAATTTTTAATAGCCTTATTCTTCTTTTGCCGGAAGTAAAAAGTAATCTTAAAGAGGGTTTAGAGTAATCTTAACGGGTAATCAAACTATGGCAATCTCACTAAAAACTACCGTTCCACGTGGAACAATTCTAGCA
>JBEAVK010000105.1:0-23668 GCA_041160955.1 Bacteroidota bacterium | reverse complement strand
TGAATTTAAATTTAACAAAACAGCCCAAGAGGCATTTGACCAAATTGCAAAAAATAATTACGCCAGCAAATTCCAAACTTTGGGTAAAAATATTATTAGCATAGGGGTTAATTTCAATGCTGATAAAAGAATGATTGATGATTGGATAGATAATGCGTAGTAATTACAGGGACATATATCGTTTCAAGTACTCAAATTGTCCATAAGTCCATTTTTTATATCGTTACGGCGAGTTTGCTCATAGATAGTTGTCCATAAGTCTCTTCTTTATAGCGTTACTGCGAGTTTTATCATGGATAATTGTCCATAAGTCTGTTTTTTATAGCGTTACGGCGAGTTTGCTTGCTTTTAACTGTCCGTAAGTAAAAAATAAGTATATTTGTGGCAAAATTGTTTGACATGAAAGAGATACTTATCGGAAGAAAAGAAGAAATTGCATTATTGGAGAAAGCCAAAAGCGCTCAAAAATCTGCCTTCATAGCAGTATATGGTCGGCGACGGGTAGGTAAAACTTTTTTAATACGAAAAACACTTGAAAATGACTTTACTTTTCAAGTTACAGGTATCGCTAATGCCACGTTGAAGCATCAACTATTAAAATTTCATACATCTTTACTCAAATATTTCCCAACAATAGAGGTGGCTAAGCCATCCAAGAATTGGTTTGAAGCGTTTGAATTACTCATTCATTGCCTTGAACATTCCGAGGATGAAAAGAAAATTGTTTTTTTGGATGAATTACCTTGGATGGATACGCCTCATTCCTATTTTATTTCTGCACTCGAACATTTTTGGAACAGTTGGGCAAGCGCACGGAGTGATGTTATGCTCGTCGTGTGTGGTTCTGCTGCTTCTTGGATGATTGGCAATTTACTGAACAATCGAGGAGGCTTACACAACCGTATTACGCAGCGTATCAACTTAGAACCGTTTACTTTGAATGAAACCGAAGCATTTTTAAAACAGAAAGCAGGTGTTTTTGACCGTTATCAAATTGCTCAACTCTATATGACTTTTGGCGGTATCCCTTTTTATTTGGAACAAATTGAATCGGGAGAAAGTGTTACGCAGAATATTGACCGCCTATGTTTTCGTCCCAATGCCCCTTTGCGAAATGAGTTTGCAAACTTATACGGCTCGCTATTTAAAAAATCGGAACGCCATATTGCAGTCATTGAAGCATTGGCTAAAAAACTAAAAGGACTAAACAGGTCTGAACTTATAAAATTGGCTAAACTACCCGAAGGTGGCGGTACAACCAAGATTTTAAAGGAATTAGAGGAAAGTAATTTTATTAGACGATACCGTGAATTTGGGAAAATTCAGAAGAATATGCTCTATCAATTAACCGATTTTTTTTCCATTTTTTATTTAAAATTTATGACAGACCATAATTTTGAAGATAAAAATGCTTGGCTAAATGGATTAGATAACCCGCAAATAAGGGCTTGGAATGGTTTTGCGTTTGAAAGGCTTTGTTTGACACACACTGATTGCATCAAAAAGGCATTGGGCATTTCTGGCGTTCAGACTCAAACAAGTGCTTGGTTCGGTGCCTCAGACCATCAAAAAGAACAGGTTGATTTAGTGATTGATCGTCGGGATAGAGTAATTAATTTATGTGAAATGAAATTTTCAATTAAAAAGTTTTCAATTACGAAGCAGTACGCTGAAGAATTACGGACTAAAGTTGGACTTTTTCGTGAAATTACGAATACCAATAAATCTGTTTATCTAACTTTTATCACCCCTTTTGGCCTCGAGCCTAACGAACACGCTGCCGCATTGGTGCAAAACTCATTTTCAATGGATATTTTATTTGAGGCTGTTTGAGAAAAGGCTTTACGCTGCATTTTGTTAAAAACTCAAAAAATTAACTATATATCTGCAAATCAATTATTTATTCATACCAAACCAGTTATATTTTATTTTTGTCTTCCCAAAATAGTGCTTATAACTTGCGGAATGTATCCTTTTACAACCACATTTCGCAACTTATAACGCTAAAATATGAAAAAAAATGGCACACACGTTTACACGCGGTGCCATCATGAATATAGGTATGACTAAACCGAATTCTAAGGAAAAAGGAATCTGTTACCGCAGTTCCATTGAACTACAGCTATTGAAACCGTGGGTACTATGAGCGCGACAGATTAATCTGCACGCTCGTGGAGAAAGGAGTTACCTCCTGGACGAAAATCAACTTCTTCATCCAAAGAAACCGTCCAATCCGAAATTGCCTGCTCACCTGCGTCCGGCACATTATCAAGGCGGACATTTTTGCGGAGGTACGCGGGTTGGTTCTCCAGTTCTATCACCGTTTGAGGTGAAGATAATTTGGTCACGTGAATTTGGCGGCTGCGCACTTCCTCGCGGTGGCGTGCAGCATCTTCCAAACGGCGGCGACGTTCTTCTGGGCTAATATCTTCTGGTGCATCGAAAAGACGACCTTGTTGTGTTTGCGTACGGCGGATTTGTTCTACCGTTTCGCGCACATCATCAAATTCGAATTCGCGTTTTGCAGCGGGTGTTTCGTCCACAGCCACATATTGGCGGTCGTTGTTCACCGTCACCTCGTCGATGGTAGTAGGTCGTGGGTTATGGCGAATTTCGTCATCGAGGTTAACCACCTGACGATCGCTAAAAGCCGGTTTGGCAATAGTGCGTTGCGCTGCCAAAGGAGCAGTTTTACGAGAAGACTCGAAACCCGTAGCAATGATGGTCACGCTGATTTTTTCGCCCAAACGTTCATCATAGCAATTACCCCAAATCAAGTTAGCGTTTTCGCCTGCTTCATTTTGGACAAATTCCGTGATTTCAAAAATCTCATCCATCGTTGCTTCTTTGGTACCCGAAGTGATATTGACCAAAATATTGGTTGCACCAAAGATATTGCCATCCTCCAGCAATGGAGAATTGAGTGCTTCGTCCACGGCCATACGTGCACGGCTATCGCCATCGGCAGATGCGGTACCCATGATGGCCACGCCTGAATCACGCATTACGGTGTTTACGTCTTCAAAATCCACATTCACATAACCCGGAACGGTGATAATTTCGGCGATACCTTTTGCAGCGGTGCAAAGGATATTATCTGCTTGAGAAAACGCTTGAGAAATACTCAAATTACCGTGAATTTGGCGTAATTTATCGTTAGAAACCAATACCAGGCAATCTACGTTTTTGCGTAGTTCTTCCATACCTTCGTAGCCATTGCTGACGCGGGTACGGCCTTCAAAGGTAAACGGCAAGGTGACGATACCCACTGTAAGGATACCCATTTCGCGGGCTACTTTGGCAATCACTGGTGCGGCACCTGTGCCAGTACCACCGCCCATTCCGGCAGTAATAAAGACCATTTTGGTAGATTTTTCGAGAAAATCTTGGATTTCCTCCATGCTTTCCAAGCACGCACGTTTACCTACATCTGGTTTAGAACCAGCACCACGGCCTTCTGTGAGGAGTGCGCCGAGTGCAATTTTGATGGGAACAGGGCTGAGGTTCATGGCTTGCGCATCGGTATTACAAATGGCATAATCAACACCAATGATACCCTGCTTGAACATGTGCGTTACAGCGTTGGAGCCACCGCCACCAACACCGATAATTTTTATGATAGACGGTTCGTCTTTTGGTAAATCGAACAGCATAATATTTTTAAATTTAAATTGAGAGAGACTATAAAAATTAAATAGCGAAATTGATCCTATTTTTTGAAATCCATATCTGGTTCTGCTTCAAACCATTCCTTGGTTTTTTTGAACACATTTTCGAGCCAAGTGGGCGATTTTTCTTCCGATACATTGGAAGGTTCTTTCGCATTACTTTCCGGTGATGTGCTATTGCTGATATTAGGCGAAGCAGTTTCACCAATGGTTTCATTTGCAGCAGGTTCTAAGGCTGGATCGCGGTATTCCACGTCTTCCAATCCGCGCTGCAACAAACCGATGGCCGTTGAGAAAATAGGGCTAGATACCGACTGGCGGTAACCATGTGCCAAATTTTCGACAGGCAGCCCCACACGACACGACATAGCGGTATGTAATTCTGTGAGTTTGTCGATATGGTTCATCAAAGCACCACCGCCAGTTAAGACGATACCGCCGATGAGTTTGCGTTCAAATCCGCTGCGACGAATTTCCCAAAGTACATAATCGAGCATTTCTTCCATGCGCGCTTGTATGATGCGGGAAAGGTTTTTCTCGCTAATTTCCTTGTGTTCGCGGCCTTTTAAGCCTGGAATTGTGATAATACGGTTGTCAAACACTTCATTAGAGAGAGCGGAACCAAATTTCACTTTTAGTTTCTCTGCCTGCGGTTGCATCACTGTGCAGCCTTCTTTAATATCGGCAGTGATTACATTGCCCCCAAAAGGAATAACTGCCGTGTGGCGGATAAGTCCTTCATGGAAAATAGTAATATCGGTGGTACCACCGCCCATGTCCACCAACGCCACTCCTGCTTGCTTTTCTTCATCAGAAAGCACTGCATCGGCACTAGCGATGGGCTCGAGGGTAAGGTCTTTTACTTTGAGGCCTGCCTTTTCGATACAACGATAAATATTGTTGATCGCAGTAATTTGCCCCGTGATGATATGGAAATTGGCTTCCAAGCGCACGCCGCACATACCTACCGGATCGGTAATGCCCTGCTCGTTGTCCACCGTAAATTCCTGCGGGAATACGTGAATAATTTTATCACCCGGAGGCAATACCAATTTGAACATATCATTGACCAAGCGATCAATATCGCGGTCGTTGATTTCTGTGTGGTCACTTTCGCGGGTTAGGATACCGCGGTGTTGGAGGCTTTTGATATGCTGCCCAGCAATACCCACATGGACATCGCGTAGTTTCATACCCGCCTGGCGTTCCGCAATTTCTACGGCTTCGCGAATAGCAGACACTGTTTTTTCGATATTAGATACCACACCGCGTAATACGCCGATGGATTCCACTTTACCGACACCGATCATTTCGATCTTGCCGTGTACCGATTTACGGCCTACCAGACAACATACTTTGGTCGTACCAATATCGAGTGCGACGACCACGTCCGGGGTTTGAAGTTTTAATTCGTTTGTAGTCATAATTTGCAAAGATTAAATGCGTAATCTGTTTTGTTTTGAACTATCAGGCTTCCCTGATACTTACTTGATTTAATAAGAATTCGTTATTTGACCTGCTTTATACCGCTTTGCAACCTTTTGTTTAAAAATTTTTAAGGCGCAAAGATAATATAAAACTTTATGTTTCAAAATTTATTTTTATTTTCAGTTATAAATTTTCATTTCCACTACTTTTTACAAACAATTTGTCCGCTATATTTTAAATTGATGGTGGAGTATTTTCGCCAACCTTCATGCGGTATTGCTTCTTTATAAAAGATGCGTAACCTGTTTAATTTATCGTCCAATTTGCGTGCGGTACCGAGTATAATTACTTGATCGCCAATGAGTGGTGTCATCATAATATCGCCATTAGAAGACACGTGTATTTGTTGAATAAAGTGACTAAAAAAGTCGTCTTCCAAGATCCTTTGAGCAATAGAAAAAACGTCTTTTAGGGTATTATTCCTTTTTTTCAAAAAATCGGGTGAGTAAGGAGGCATTTTACCTGTTGCCACCAAAACCCTCGCCGTATAATGTTCCGAAACGGGTATTTTTTTACCTTCCATATCCAAGTAGTAATTACCTCCATTCACGTCCATGATGCGCAATACGGGACTACGCTGTTCAATATTTACCCTAAGTTGGTTGCGTTGGTCAATAAAGACATCTGCATTTTTAACAAAGGGATCTTCCTCTACTTTTTGCTCCATCCGATCGAGTTCCAACGCCGAAGTTTGTGTTTTTTCGATAGAACTACCGAAGGATTTATGCAGCAAATTGCGTACATTTTCCTCCGTTATGAGTTTATTTTTACCTTCTATTGGATCAACATCGACTTGTAATTTTGCTACATCAGCCACCTTACGCGCACTCACAGCGCGCATCCAAATCACCCCAATGATGAGCAGAAAAACCACCCAAATAATGCGGTCATATCTTAATCTCGGTGCATTCATCGTTATACTCATTTGTTTTCTATGGCAAATTTGGTGGACAATCGTACAATAAGCAATAGTATCACCGCCAAACCACATCCAAAAGTAGCCACTTGAAAAAAGGTTTCCCAATTAAAAGAAGACACTACTTGTTCATTAATATCCATATACTTCATTCCATCGGCACCCGAATAATACATCCCACTACCCAATTCCTTCACCTGATCGAGATTAGTAACCGGAACAGGATACACCAATTCGCCTTTAGAATTATGAAAAACTTTTGTTTCAACCGCCTTTGCATTACCCTTCCAGGACGCATACGAGAGCACCAAAAGAAAATAAAGCGATATTAAAAGTCCATTTTTCAACATATTAAACCTAAAATCAAAAAAATCAAAAAAAACCATTCAAAATCCTACCCAGTCCCAACCTCCAAGCCCCAAAGGGGCGACATATCCACCATCGGGTGCAACCCGATGACCACGCATCACTCCAACAACAAATCCTTCAAAGGCTGAATAAAATGATCAATATCACCGGCACCCATAGTCAGCAAGATACGCGGCGGGTTATTCTTTACAAAATCCAGTAAATCAGCCTTTTGCACGACTTGTTTATGACTAGAATTCATTTTTTCCAAAATAAGTTCCGAATTCACACCTGGCATCGGCAATTCGCGCGCAGGATAAATCGGCAACAAAACACAAACATCCAATTGATCCAAAGCAGCAGCAAACGCATCGGCAAAATCCCGAGTCCGCGAAAACAAATGCGGCTGAAAAATGCCCATTACCGGAACACCTGGATACAAAGAATGCACCGCCTGAATCGTCGCCTCCAATTCCGCTGGATGGTGTGCATAATCGTCGATATAAATCGTCTTATCGGTACGTGCAATATACTCAAAACGGCGTTTTACCCCTTTAAACTGCTCCACAGCAGCCGGAATCTTAGTAATATCACCACCAGCATACAAAGCAGCAGCGATAGCCGCCGTCATATTGCGCACATTATGCAAACCTGGATAAGGCAATCTAAGCCCCTTCAAAACACCATGATTCGGCGTTTGGAGATCAAAAACTGTATATCCATCCACCACTTCAATATTGTGGGCATTATACGTACCTTGGTTCGTACCAAAAGTATGTACCACGGCCTCCGTTTCCCAATCCGTACGATCGTCCTTTACATCTGGCGTTTGGAGCAAGAGTAATCCACCTTTATTCACCTGACGAGCAAATTGCTCATAAGATTTGCGTACATCTGCCTCCGTGCCATAGATATCCAAGTGATCGGCATCTACGGAATTAATAATAGCCACTTCCGGGTACAATTGTAAGAAAGACCGATCATATTCATCGGCTTCCACCACCACCCAATCGCTATCACCTTCTATAAAATTGCTCCCCATATTCCCCGATATACCCCCTACAAAAGCCGTAATATCGACACCCGTTGCACGCAACAACCAAGCCGTCATGGTACTCGTTGTAGTTTTACCATGTGTACCACCGATAGCGATACAACGTTTTGCTCTACTGATCAATCCGAGTACTTCGGCGCGTTTTTTCAGCGGCACATCGCTATTTCGGAACCAATTGAGTTCGCTATGATCGTTTGGTACAGCAGGTGTCCAAATGGCAAGATCAACACCCTCTGGTATAAATTTTATATCATCTTCATAGTGGATACGCATACCCGCCTGCGCGAGTGCGCGGGTGAGTTCCGTTTCCGTGCGGTCGTAGCCATGTACTTCCGCACCATGTTTATGGTAGTACCGCGCCAATGCTGACATACCGATACCGCCAATACCTATGAAATAAACTTTATCACTCATTTTTAATTCATTATGCTTGGATTAAATCTAGCACCGTTTCAGCAATCGCAACGGCAGCGTTTGGTTTTCCTAATGGTCTAATGGCTTCGCTCAGGCCAAAAGCCAGTGCTTCATTATCCAGAATGAGCAAAGCCTCTGGAATCAGTTTTTCAGCAGCATCCACATCGCGAACAATACGGGCTGCACCGATTTGCGACAAAGCCAGCGCATTTTTCGTTTGGTGGTCTTCCGATACATTGGGAGAAGGCACCAATATCGTTGGTACTCCAACAATACACAATTCGCTAATCGTTAAAGCACCAGCCCGTGCCACCACCACATCAGCCGCAGCATAGGCCAAATCGGCCCGATCTACGAAGGGCAATAGTTTAACATTGGGTAATTTAGCCACTTCGCTGCCCATAACCATTTCGTGGTAGTAGCGGCCGCATTGCCAAATTACATTAGGGGCATTAGGGGCAGAAAACGCTTCTAATGCGCCCATTACCGCTTCATTCAGGGTTTTTGCACCCAGACTTCCGCCAGTGATATAAATCGTTTTTTTAGAAGGATCAAGACCAAAATGCTTGATGCCTTCTTGTTTTTTAGTTCCTATGTTTACAATGTCTTGGCGGACAGGATTACCGGTATGGTAAATTTTATCCGCTGGAAACCACTGCTCTAAGCCTTCATAAGCGACACATATTTTGGTTGCCTTTTTGGCCAAAAACTTATTAGTAATGCCGGGATACGAGTTTTGCTCTTGAATTAAAGTGGGAATACCCAGTTTTTGAGCAGCGCGCATGACTGGCCCGCTAGCATAACCGCCTGTACCAATTACAATTTGAGGATTGAATCCCTGTATAATACTGCGTGCCTTTCTAACACTACGAAGTAATTTGATGGGCAAACTAATATTCCTACGGATACTACTCCAAGACAAACCACGTTGCAAACCCGCCACTGGCAACCCAACAATATCGTAACCAGCCTGTGGCACACGCTCCATCTCCATTTTCCCTTCTGCACCGACGAAAAGAAATTGGGCATTGGGGTAGCGTGCCTTGATCGCATCTGCTACCGCAAGGGCTGGGAAAACATGCCCGCCTGTGCCGCCGCCTGTTAGCATGATCCTGATCTTACTGTCCATCATACGTTTCAATATATTTACTGACACTGAGGATTATCCCCAATGCCACCGAAGTAAAAATAATACTAGTACCTCCCATCGAAATCATGGGCAATGTGAGTCCCGTTGCCGGAACCAAATGTACCGATACTGCAATATTGGCCATGGCTTGTATCACCAAACTCAAACTGAGGCCAATGGCTAAAAAAGCCCCGAACGCCTTTGGACTTCGGGTGACCATGGCCACCGTTCTGAAAAACAGAATGACATACAAGCTCAATATAAAAAGACCTCCAATGAAGCCATATTCTTCACAAATCAAAGGGTAGATAAAATCGGCATAGACGTAGGGCAAAAAATTGCGCGATATAGAATTACCTGGACCTACCCCAACCCAACCACCATTAGCAATCGCAATTTTGGCCTGCTGCACCTGATAACCGCCGTCAGCATTATAGACATAATCACTCACCCGCGACATCCAAGTATCTACGCGCACCAAACTCGGGAAAAACTCTCCCACCACAATCAAACCTGCAAATAGCACCACGCCCAATAAAGCCAATAAAAAGATAAATCTTGGTCGAACGCGGCCAATAAACATCAGTGCGATACAAGTCACGAACAAGACCATAGAGGTGGATAAATTAGCGGGTGCAATTAAACCACAAACCATCAAAACGGGCAAAATGATCGGCACAAATGCGTCTTTCCAACTCGTTATGATCTCTTGTTTGCGGGTCAATTCCCGCGCTACATACATTACCAGCACTATTTTTGCCAATTCCGAGGGCTGAAAACTAATCCCTCCAATACTAATCCACCTCGATGCCTCATTTAATCGAACACCAAATAACAGGGTAAATATCAATAGACCAATCACCGCCAAAAGCAGGAAGGGCACCATTTTATTATACCTTTGGTAATGCAATAAATGACAGATATATACCAACGACAAACCAAATGCCAAGCGAACTATATGCGTAATGAGGTATAAAGTAGTGTCGCCATTTTTCGATTTCCAAGCCAATGTACCCGTTGCCGAGTACACAGCAAGAATGCTGGAGAAGCACAGAAGTGCTATCACCATCCAAATGGCGCGGTCGCCTTTGAGTTCTGCTGTTATTTTATTGGCTATTGACATCGTTTTGAGTACGTTATTCCTCTTTTTTGTTTATATTTTAAATTCCTTCCACCGCTGCTTTAAATTGATCACCTCGGTCTTCGTAGTTTTTGAACAAATCAAAACTGGCACAAGCGGGGCTTAACAAAACTGTTTCGCCTGTATTTGCCAGTTTTTGGGCTTGTTCTACGGCTTCTTTTGCGCTTTTAGCCTCTACAATTGGGAAACCGTAAGTACCAAAAACCGTTTTTAGTTTTTCGTTATCCACGCCCAAACAGACCAATGCTTTTACCCGCTCGCGTACCAGATTGAGTAATGGGCTATAATCATTGCCCTTATCCGTACCACCTGCTATCCATATAATGGGTGTATCCACCGCCTGAAGTGCGTAATACACCGAGTCCACATTGGTCGCTTTGGAATCATTGATCCAGGTAATACCGTCTTTTGTTGCTACCACTTCCAAACGATGGGGCGGTGTCACAAACGTTAACAATCCATCTTGTATCTCATCTTGATCCATACCCAATGCATAGGTAGCATTGATTGCACAAGCGGCATTGAATATATTATGCGGGCCTTTTAAGGCTGTTGGGCGAATATCATAGACATCATCGTCGAGGTGTACAATACCGTTTTTGATGTCCTTCTTTCTGATATCCTCCCTCATTGGCCTAATTGCCTCTTTGTGTTGTTGGATATATCCCTTAATTTCGGGATCATCGGCATTGGTAATGAACAGATCCGTTTCGATTTGATTCATGGTAATCCTGAATTTCGACCGGACATAATTGCTCATTTCGTATTCGTAGCGGTCCAGATGATCGGGTGTGATATTGAGCAAAACCGAAATATCGGGTTTGAATGTTATAATATCATCCAATTGGAAACTGCTTACTTCCAGCACATAGATGCGTTTATTTTCCTTTGTTTCGGGCAAATCCAACGCTTCTGCTACCAATTGAGCATACGAATCGCCCACATTACCGCCCATATAAACATTATATCCTGCGCTTTTGAACAGGTGATAAATCAATTGGGTCGTTGTCGTTTTGCCATTGGAGCCAGTGATGGCTACAATTTTGGCATTTTTAGTAAAGCGATAACCCAATTCTATTTCCCCAATGACGGGAATACCTTTGCTCCTGATCGCCAGCATAATATCTGTCTTTTCAGGAATACCCGGGCTTTTCACGATTTCATCCGCTGCCAAAATCCGATCCATAGTATGATCCCCTTCTTCATACGGAATACCCTGCGCTTCCAAAATAGTTTTGTACTGCGCCTTTATCGGGCTTTTATCAGACACAAATACATCATACCCTACACGCTTAGCGAGCAGAGCGGCACCAGTGCCAGATTCACCTGAACCTAATATGGCTATTTTATGCATGATATAAATATTTTACTAATGATCTGTTTTTACCTGATTTTCAAAGTGATCAAAGTGACAACGGCCAATAAAATCTGGATAATCCAGAATCGTACGACAATCGTTACTTCGTGCATACCTTTCTTTTGATAATGGTGGTGCAGCGGCGACATTAAGAAAACACGCCGCCCTTCACCGTATTTTTTCTTTGTATATCTAAAATACCAAACCTGAATAATAACGGACAAACTTTCTATCAAGAAAATACCGCACAAAACCGGAATAAGCAATTCTTTTCGTATCACAATAGCCAATGCTGCAATAATTCCGCCGAGCATTAAACTACCCGTATCGCCCATAAAAACCCGCGCAGGATACACATTATGCCATAAAAAACCGATACATCCTCCAAGTAAACAAGCAGTAAACACCACTAATTCGCCCGATTGAGGGATATAAAGGATATTCAAATACTCCGCGCCTTTTATATTACCACTTACATAAGCCAAAATGCCTAATACTGCAATCACAATGGCCGAAACGCCTGTTGCCAAACCATCCAAACCATCGGTAAGATTAGCGCCATTGGATACCGCAGTAATGACTAAAACCATCATCATCACAAAAACTAACCACACTAATTGACCCGATTTATCGCCCAAAAAACTCAATACTTTGGCATAATCCAGTTCATTGTTTTTCATAAATGGCACGTTGGTAATGGCCGCTTTTGCATTTACATCGCCAACTTGGGTATCCAAACTCAATTTAGGTGTACTTACTATTTCGTAACCATTTGCTTGCGCTACATCGCTACTCACGCGCACCACTATTTCGTCGTTGACCAACATGGTGATGCCCACAATCAGCCCTAAACCAATTTGACCTGCTATCTTAAATATACCTTTTAATCCTTGTTTATCCTTTTTAAATACTTTGATATAATCGTCGGCAAACCCAATTGCGGAGAGCCAAACCATTGAAAAAAGCATCAAAATGATATAAATATTGTCCAAACGGGCCAATAACAAGCACGGAATGACCGTAGCCAAGATAATGATAACGCCCCCCATAGTAGGCGTGCCCGATTTTTGCTTTTCACCCGCCAAACCTAGGTCGCGTACCGTTTCACCAATTTGCAATTTGCGCAAAAAGTTAATAATTCGCCCTCCCATCAAAATACTAATCACCAGCGACAACACAATGGCTAAACCCGCACGAAACGAGATGTATTGAAACAACCCCGCCCCTGGGAGGTCGTACTGCTTTTTCAAAAATTCGAATAGTTGGTATAACATCGTTTTATATTATTCCTTCAAGTATGATTCGACTGAATAAGAAAGTCCATCGGAACTTTGTTTGAATATTCGATCAAAACATACCCAAAAATCAATTTTGCGTACTATTTTTTGTGGGGGGCGTTTTTCAACGCCCCCACAGAGAACGTATTTAATAATAGTCCCTCTACTATTATATCTTTTGGTAAAGGTGGGTCGGATGCCTATATTTCATCCTTCCTATCTACACCATTCACCGATTTCGGAGTTCAACATGACAGATCGCTTATTGAGGGCAACTTTCTGTCATACTAATTCAGTCAAGCACATACCTAACACCGACTTATCATCAAAAGGGTGTTTCACTCCCATTATATCCTGGTATTTTTCGTGGCCTTTTCCTGCAATAAGAATAATATCGCCGGAGCGGGCCAGTTTTACGGCTGTTTTAATTGCCGTTTCTCTTTTTTCAATGGTCAAGGTTTTGATATGCCCCGCTTGGTCGAGTCCCGTTTCCATATCGTTGAGGATATCAGCGGGGTTTTCGGTGCGTGGATTATCGGAGGTTAAGATCAGTTGGTCGCTTAATTTTGCACAAATTGCTGCCATGAGCGGCCGTTTGGTTTTATCGCGATCACCACCAGCGCCTGTCACCGTAATTACTTTTGCTTTAGGCTGTTTCAATTTGGCAATTGTTTCCAGCACTTGCTCCAAGGCATCGGGGGTGTGTGCGTAATCGACAATACCCAAAATACCTTTGTGGAGGATATATTCAAAACGCCCTTCTGCGCCTTGAATACCGCTGATCGCCGTCAATGCCATACCTTTTTCAATACCCAATTCGCGGCATACACCATACACCGCCAATAGATTATAAGCGTTAAAAGAACCAATTAACCGTGCGTGTACTTCTTCGCCATCTATCATCAAATGCAGACCAGTTAAGGCATTTTCAATGATTTTTGCCTTATAATCCGAACTTTTCTTTAGTCCATAGGTACGTTGTTGCGCTTTGGTATTTTGCAGCATAAACGCCCCATTTTTATCGTCGTTATTGGTCAAGGCAAATGCCGAGGCTGGCAAATCATCGAATAACATCTTTTTGGCATCGCGGTAATTTTTGAATGAACCGTGATAGTCCAAGTGATCGTGTGTAAGATTGGTAAATACCGCACCTACAAACTCGAGTCCGGCCACTCTACGCTGATGAATGGCGTGGCTACTCACCTCCATAAAGATATAAGTACAACCTTCGTTGACCATTGCTGCCAGCAGCGCAAATACGGCTTCGGCATTGGGTGTGGTATGAGTACTCTCCACTACCCTATCGCCAATACGGTTCTCCACTGTACCAATAAGGCCACAAGTATAGCCAAAACTGGTAAAACATTGCCAAAGCAGGGTGGTCACCGAGGTTTTGCCATTGGTGCCGGTTACCCCGATTACTTTTGCTTTTTGAGCCGGATGGCCGTGAAAAGCCGAAGCCATTACGCCCAATGCTACTGCTGTATCCTTTGTTTGTAACACGACAATGCCATCCAATGCCAAGCCACTGTTTTTCCAATCAAAATCCTCATCGCAAACAATGGCTACCGCACCCAACTCTAACGCTTTCTGAATATAAATATGCCCATCGCTTATGACCCCGCGCACCGCCACAAAGCAGTCGCCCGCTTGCACACGGCGGCTGTCTTGCGTAATTGCACGCACTGCTGTCGCAGGATCGCCTTGTAGCAGGCGAATTCCTTTTTGAGTAGCAATGAGGGTACTAATGGTCATTTTATAGTTTATTTTTTTTATAATTAATATATTAAATCAAAAGGTTTCCGTCTGTTTTTTATTCCAACTGCAGCAAAACGGGTGTTCTCCCATTGGCCCTAGTACCCGGAGCAACGCTTTGACGCACTACCCTTCCAACGCCTTGAATCCGCACTTTACATCCCCTGTTTTCGAGGAGATAAACGGCATCTTTGAGCCCCATGCCTACCACCGAAGGGACTAATTTATCAGAAACGATACGGCTCACCAATATCAAACTATCTGCTGATTTTGCACTGAGAATACCCCATTCTGACTCCTTCGACTGGTCACTCAACCACTTGATACCCAACCATTTCATAGATGATTCGAGGTCTTCACGTTGGCCGGCATCGAAGGCGGGGAGTTCGGCCAATGTGAGTGGTTTGGGAGCATCCTGATTAATCGGCGTATGTAGTTCGCTTTTAAGGGCGAAACAGGCACGTGCAATATCTCGGAATACTGGAGCGGCTACTTCTGCGCCGTGGTATCCACCAGATTTGGGTTCACTAATAACTACAATGCACGAGTACACGGGGTTTTCGTAAGGGAAAAAGCCACAAAAACCTGCTTGGTGACGGATACCCGCCTGAGATTTGAGTTTGTGGTAATTCAACTGCGCTGTTCCGGTTTTACCTGCGATTGCAAAGTTTTTTTGGTTAACATTCTTCGCTGTTCCCGTCAATACCACTTCGCGAAGGAGTTCTTTTGCTTTCTTAATGGTGTTATTGCTGGCAATATTTCGCTTTACAATAGTTGGCTTGTATTCTTTTATGGTTTTGCCGTATTGCTCGGTGCGTTGTACCAAATAAGGCTTCATCATACGGCCATCATTAGCAACCGCATTATAAAACTGGAGCAATTGCAAGGGTGTCATCAGCAATTCGTAACCGATACTCATCCAAGGCAAGGTAGTACCCGACCACTCGTCCTTTATATTAGAAGGGCTTTTGAAATAAGGTTTTTCTTCGCCACCTACTTCAATTTCGGTGGGCATATCCAGCCCCATTTCGTGGAGACGGCTCAAGAATCCTGCTTGTTGTCCTTTATTGGCACCGTAATATTTTTGCACCATGGTGGCAGTACCTACATTGGAAGAGTGGGCGAATACGTTTTTAATGGTCATTGTATCGCGGCCATGTGGCTCAGCATCTACCAGTTCTTCCTTGTAAATCTTTACTTTGCCCTTATAAACGGGTATTTTTTCTTCCAAATCGTTAATATGTCCGTCTTCGAGCATGGCCATAAACGACGCGAGTTTGAACATAGATCCGGGTTCTACTTTTTCGCCCACGGCGTAATTAAAGGTTTCCCAATAACCGTCTTTTGTACGCCCAATATTGGCCATTGCCCTAATTTTACCCGTTTTTACCTCCATAACAATAGCGCAACCGTGGTCGGCATTATGGCTTTCTACCGATCGGATGAGGGCTTGTTCTGCGGCATCCTGAATATTAATATCGAGTGTAGTGACTACGTCTTTTCCGGGTACAGATTCAATTTCTGCAAGGTTATTTAAAGGAATATAAAGATCGCCGGGTACACGCAACATAAGGCGTTGGCCATTGCTTCCGCCCAATACATTATCAAAAGTACCTTCTAAACCTACCGGAGATGCGCCATCGCGCACATACCCAATGGTACGCTGCGCCAATATTTTATAAGGACGTTCGCGTTCGGGGCGTTGCTCAATGATAAGCCCACCTTTATGCCGTCCGAGACGGAGCAAAGGAAAGTTTTTGAGTAAACGCATCTTGGTAAAAGGCAAACGTTTGGCAATTGGTACATAACGTAACCCTTTTACCGCTTTAGGATCACCCATACGCAAGCCTACCAACCAATTTCGATATTCGCCAGCGGTATATTGCTGATCGATATAAGTAGAAAGCATCATGGCAAGACTGTCCACATTGGCGTAGAAAATCTCATCGGTCATACCTTCTGCTTTGGCATCGAAATGTATGTCAAAGAACGGCAAAGAAGTGGCCAGCAAACTGCCTTCATCGGAAAGGATATTACCGCGGTCACTTGGTGCGTCCACCCAGCGGAGAAACTGCTCATCGGCTTTTTTGCGCCATTTGGCAGCATCGGTTACGCTTAGGGTAAATAGTTTAACACCAATAACGATGGCGACCAGTAGAACGGAACCCGCTACCACGTACAGTCTGACCAATACTTCGTTTTTGATGTTAAGCACTCTATTTTTCTATTTAATGACAATTACTTTAGGGCCTTCTGGTTCTAGATCCAATCCGGTTCTTTCGAGACTGGTATCAATTTGCGATTGCATGGATTTGTACATGGTTTCGCTTTTGATGGTGACATATTCCCATTTTAATTGTTTTATTTCGTTTTCGGTGCGCTGAATGTCGCGGACACTTTTTTCTGCGAAGTGTGCATTGGCAATGTATATCACCATCAGGAAACCCGTAAAGAGCAGAAACCTGAAATTATCAAATACCCAATCGGTGGAGTACTTGCTGATATTCAATGACTTGAGCAATTTCATTTTGCAACCAATTTTTCGGCTACCCTTAGTTTAGCACTACGGGCACGGCCATTTATTTTTATTTCTGCGCTCGATGGTTCGATGGGCTTTTTATTGACCAATGTCCACGGGCGCGTGATATTTCCATAAAAATCCTTGTGCACCTCCCCTTCTGCATTCCCAGTTTTGAGATGGTTTTTCACGATACGATCCTCAATAGAATGGTAGGTGATGACAACCAATCGGCCACCGGGCGCGAGCATTTCGAGGCTTTGTGCCAAAAAATCGTTTAAAACACCCGTTTCGTCGTTGACCTGCATACGTAATGCTTGAAACACTTGGGATAAATACCGAAAACGATCACCAAAAATATGCCTTTCGCATAATCTCAATAAATCGCCGGTGGTTTTAAACTTTACGCTATTTCGTGCTTCTACACAAGCCATAGCCAAGGTGCGCGCATTGCGTACTTCGCCAAAAGTGCTGAATACCTCTTGCAATTGCTCCGCCGAGTATTTATTCAAAATATCGGCAGCGGAATCGCCATCAGCAGTATTCATGCGCATATCCAGCGGGGCATCGAATCGGTAACTAAACCCGCGTTCGGGTGTATCCAATTGATAACTGCTTACTCCTAGATCGGCCAAAATAGCATGTACAGTACCCACTTTTACGCCTTCGGAGCGGAGCATACGCTTGAGGAAACTAAAATTGGCTTTTACAAACCGGAATCCTTCATTTCCTACAAATGGTGCTGCTTTTGCATTTTTTTCGGCATCATCGTCTTGGTCAAAGGCGTATAATGTACTGCCAGCGGCCATTTCAGATAATATATGCGCCGAGTGTCCACCTCCACCAAAGGTTACATCGACCAAAATACCGCCCTCGGTAAGCCTCATGTGATCGAGGCATTCGCGGAGCAGTACCGGTGCATGGTATGTTGGATTGGGTGTGGTCATGGATTAAAAGTTCATATCGTTAAAATCTAAATCGCCCACACCATCTTCGCCGCCGCCGAGCACTTGATTGGCGAGGTCGGAGAAGTCGTTGGGGTCAATAGACAGTGCATTATACGCTTCGGGTGCCCATATTTCGATCCGATCGTCCATAGCGAGCAATAAAGCATCGCCAGTGATACCGGCATAATCGAGTAAAGGTTTTTGTAACAGAATACGACCAGCGTTATCGGTGGTACTATTGGTGGCACCTTGATAGAAGGCACGCATAAACATCCTGTTGCGGTTATTAAACCTATTTAGTCGATTAATTTTAAGAGAAAGCGTATCCCAAACGGCTTTGGGATACATCGTTAGGCACTTTTCAAAGCCCCTATTGACTACAAAATCGTAGCCCGCCTCCTCGGATACGGGAGTCGGTAATTGACGGAGCAGGGAAGCAGGCATTCTAAGCCTACCTTTTTCATCCATCGAAACTGGATATTCGCCTATGAGGTTCATGGCGTGTAATGAGAGGGACTAAATGAACCACAAACTTACACTTGTTCCCACATTTTACCACAATTATCCACAAGTTTTTTTTAAAAAATTTTACAAAAACATCACAAACATTTGATTATCAATAAAATAACCAAATGTTAATATTTTTTCAAAAACTTCACTAAGCCTCTAAAAAATGAAATTGGGAGCAATGCCGCCACTTTTTACCACAATGCGACAAGTGTAAAAAAAAGGAAAAAGCGGAAATAAATGGGTACTAATTGTGCTAAAAACAGATAGGAAAGGGAACGAAATAGCGGAATAAATGGTTAGTGGGAAAAAGTGGTAAATGCCCAAAAACACGGATAAAGATGCAATCCAGCATTATTTTTCTTTTCTTTGCACCACCATACTATAATACCCAAAATATGAACTATCAAATAATTGCCGACGAACAAGAATTAACGCGCTTCATTGCTTTATTGCCCGATACTACGCCCGATGAGTGCTATTATGTATCTCTAATGGCGCGCAATAAATGGATAAAAGGAACGGAAATACCACCTATTGCCTCTCAAGTACAGATCAAACGATTTAGTACGAGTAAGGGACTGTTGGTAGAAAAACTGCGGCATTTGGAATGTGCCAAAGGTACCTATTTGAACAAAGGCATTGCTATACCACAAGAAGCACTGGGCGTTTATATTACAGTAAACCCTCGTTCTTACCGACGGGCGGGGCTGCGTTTATTAAAGGATATAGCGGAGCATTTAGAAGAGGAGCGGGATTTCAATCCGCATCAATTAGCATTATCGGCACTACAGGCAACTCCTTCGCGCAAGCATTGGTTCGATATTGATATGGACTTGGTGGAAGGCGAGGATCGTGCTACAATACAAGCATTTATCTCGAGTATTTTGGGTGATGTGGTTACTTATATTCATACCCGTGGCGGTATGCACTGCTTGGTGGAATTGAAAAAAATAACACCTGAAAGGGCAAAAAACTGGTATATTCAGATCAGTGAGCAACAACAATTCAAATCTGGATTTGATATGATTGGCGATAATTTAACGCCTTTGCCTGGATGTGTGCAGGGGGGGTTTGTGCCGTTTGTGGTGCGATAGGCTTTTATGAAGGAAGCAAAACGTTATTGTTGATATTACGACAAAAGTATCTTAATCGCACTTCTAAACCCAAAGTCTCGCTTGTTCTACTATTTCAATCTCTACTTCAAAGAGTTCGGCAACTTGTTTTGCCTCCATATTTGGATTTTTTTTTCATAAATTTATGGATGGCAATAACGAGACCTTCTACGAGACCTTCTACACGGCCTTCTTGGCGACCTTCTTGGCGGCCTTCTTGTATATACTTCTGTAGAAAGTATGGCCGTACCATCTCTTGCTCATTAGAGGTGAGTACGTTGTCAATATTACTCAAATTTTGCTGTACTGTTTTGGATATACTAACCATATACGTTATTGTTGATTGTATGACAAAAAAATAGGACTTATCTGTTTTAAATTTCGTTGCAAAAATAATGACTTTTTTCCAGTTTTCCCGCAAGTAATTTTCGTCACGACTATATTTTAGTGCTAATAGCACATTTCTCAAAGCCAAAAACTTCAAATTAACAATCGTCTCCTCTGTCAACAGCGCAGTATCTAATATAAGATAGTCGAACAAAGGTACAAAACGCAATAGTTCCTCCGGTGCATCTGGAAATAACGTCGTCGGTGATTCTTTAACTACTGGCGTACTACCATGTGCAATCAGAATAGGGATTGATAGGGTCAATGCTCTGTCCTGCTTTCGATCTTCGACCCATACATTGGCTATATATCGATTCAATTGCTCATAGACCACTACCACTGAACCATCACTTTTATGCTCAAATAGCAGGCAAATCCTAAATGGTTTGCCTGTTTTGGTTTTCCCTTCGTAACAAATATCGGCTAAATTGATCTGTAATTGCTCGTTGATAAACGATGCATTGGTCAACTTGAGTGTCCGCAAATCCAACAGCGCAAATATTGATTTCGGTACTACAAATTCGATAATTTGCAGCACAATAACCCTCGACTGAAGTATTGCCCTAACATACTTGTCGTGTGGTTGATGAATAAAATGGTTAATATCAAGTGACTCCGGTTCACTTGCCTTTTTTTTCTTTGACATAGCGGGGCAAAGATAAAAAGGATTTTTTAATTAAAAACAATTTGTTTTATTTTTTTTAAAATAGTAATCTTGAAACACTTTTCTAAACATTCTCCATAAACGGATGATTACCTCCTCTTCCTCCTATATTCAATACCCACTTTTTCAAAAAACATCCCTAACAAAAACGGTTCATTTCAATTTTCACACATTTCATTTCAATTCTAGAGCGGTACAGTTCCATAAATTAAATATCCGCTTGCTGCTGCCCCCATCTTTGTTGCATCAAACAAAAAATATTCATCAAATTACAACAAACAGAGCACCATGGTACAGATAGGCCACAGCGATATTTACGAACCACTAAGCACCTTTATGAAAACGGCTGCCAATTTTGATAGCCACACCAAAAATGAAATCGAATCCTTTTTTGCCTATTGCAAAGAAGGCATGGACACCAATTCCGAAAAATTACTGGCAACCATTTTCCTAAAAGCACTCAATAAAAAGATCAATTCTGAAAATATCGGAGAGAACATATACCTCGGCAAATATGAAATTTCTCAGATTCAGTTATTCAATATCCTGATCGAACAATTTCCGTTTGTAAAATATAGTCAACAAATATCGAACAACGCCATTGTTGAAGCCATGCAGGGTAGCACAGCGGTGACCCTGATGGATATTGGGATTGGACAGGGTACGCAAGTAATGAACATTATTGAATTGTCAAAAAAAGTGGTCGGTCTCGAAAAACTACATATCATAGGTATTGAGCCGTTTGGTGATGCACTGCAATTGGCCGAAAAAAATATCCTAGAATTGAGCAAAAACGCACCGTTTGAGATCACTTTTACGGCCATACATGATGGTGTGGAAAACGTAGATTTTGCAACAATCGGTAATCTTCAAGGCAAAATTATCGTCAACGCTTCCCTGGCATTACACCATATTCAGTCGGATCAAATGCGCTTAGATGCTATCGCCAAAGTGAAAACATTGAATCCCAGCGCATTTGTGCTGATTGAACCCAATGTGAACCACTTTGAAACGGACTTTTATACCCGTTTTCAAAGCAGTTACAAGCACTTTTACCATATTTTTCAGGTAATTGACCGTATTGAAAACATCAGTAATTCGGATAAAAATGCCTTGAAATTATTTTTTGGAAGAGAAATTGAAGACATCATCGGCAAAGATGAAAAAGACCGTTTTGAAAAACACGAACCTGCTACTCATTGGATTAATCGGCTAAAAACGAATGGCTTCGCTATTAAAAATGATTTTCTAAAATCGCCGGTAATGGCAGGTTGCGGGGTGGAAATCAGTTACCACAAAGAAGGTTTTGTGGGATTTACCCACGAAAATGAAACCGTTGTTGCCATCATTTACGCTAACTAATACACCAAAAAACCTCATAATTTATTAATCATTCACCCCATGCATCAATATTTTTTCAACGAAACTTTGCAAAAAACCGGAAGCCGTATAGCCATCTCCAATAAACCAGCCAACTTACTACTCGATAAAAACGAACAATCGTGCGACGTAGATATGGAATTTAAAAACCAGTTAACAAACAGCCTGTTGGATGCCAATTGGAACAGGTATCCATCGGCTGATTGCACGGATGTGGCGCAGAAAGTGGCCGAATACTGTGGTCTAAATACCGAAAATATTGTACTAAGTCCCGGTTCGGCAACGCTCATTACTACCCTGCTGAATTACTTTGCACTGAACAAAAAACATATTGTGATTGCTCAGCCAACTTATACGCTATTCGATTACCATTGCAAAACTTTTAATATCGACTACGAACCTTGGCTACTGACAGCCGATTTGGAATATAACTACGACTGTATGCCGGTTTTAGGCCCTGGTTCGGTCTTGATCGTTACCACACCGAATAACCCAGTAGGCAACACCATAGAAGCCTCAAAATTGGAACAAATCTTGACCGAAAACCCAGAAGCCTATATTATTGTGGATGGCGTTTATACGGAATTTGGCGGTACAGATTTTGCTCCGTTAGTCAAAAAATATGAAAACTTGATTGTGTTGAGGTCATTTTCAAAAGCATTCCCGATTGCTGGTCTCCGTTTTGGCTATATGTGTGCTGCGCCGCAGACGGCCTCAATTGTACAAAAATTAATGCTTCCCTTTTCCATCAACCATTTTTCTTTGGTTTTTGCACGGGAGGTATTGTTCAACCCTGCATTTATGGAGCGTTCAAAACAACAGGTTAAAACGATCATTTACGAAAGGGAAAAAATGTACAAGATGATTAATAACCATTTTGAAAAGACTACCTTAAAAGTATTCAAATCCGCTGGCAATTTTTTGTTGATCCGTGTTTTTAAAGATGTGGCTTTTCAAAAAGTATTGTCGGGTATGGAGCAAAACGGCATTAAAGTACTGAATACCTCGCCGTTCCCGTTGCTTCAAAATACTTTCCGCGTTTCTGTTGGTACTACTGCCGAAAACGATTTTTTTATCAGGTGTCTATCTGCTAGTTTGGAAAGTGAATCTAAGAAAAGTTTTCAGTTACCGGCTGAGCATGCCCCAAATGTACTGGTAAATGCAGCATAAGAAATTTCTAAAAGTTAGTTGATTGCTTCAATTCGATGACCAAGGAACGGCTGAGCATAAATGTCCTTAAAAAACCAAATAAAATTAGCCTTTAATCCTCAAACACCTCCGTCACATCCACCTCCAAATTGGAAATAATAGGCGTAGTGAGCAAATCACCTTCCACTTTAGGTTGCAGACCGATGTAAATACCCTGCTCGTTGAGTACCCAAACTTGGATGGTTTTTTCGATGGGCGAAACCACCCAGTATTCCAGTACGCCCGCCTCTTGATAGAGTTCAAATTTGTCCTTCATTTCAGTGCGGCTGTTACCCGGCGAGAGGATTTCGATGATGAGGTCGGGTGCGCCGTTGCAACCGCGTGCATCCAATTTAGCAGGATCGCAGATAACACAGAGGTCGGGCTGGACTACCGTAATGGCATCTTTGTCTTC
>JBEAVK010000052.1:0-18276 GCA_041160955.1 Bacteroidota bacterium | reverse complement strand
ATAATTGTTTATCTCCTATTGTTACACCCTTAACTGATATCCAATATTACTTGGAGGCGATAAATAGTGAAGGTTGTAGCGTAAAAGATAGTGTTTTGGTTAAGGTTCAAATTCCGGATGGTAATATTTATGCACCTAATATTTTCACACCCAATGATGATGGGAAAGACGATTATTTTAATGTTTTTGGAGATCCACTATTGGTGGAAGAAGTCATAAAATTACAAATATATGATCGGTGGGGTGCTTTAATTTATGAAGGCGTAAACCTGTCATCCAATGATAATAATATTGGCTGGGATGGAACAGTTCGCGGGAAACCCGCTTCATCTGGGGTATATGTTTGGATGGCGAGTATTCGTTTTACTAATGGGAAAACTGTCCAAAAATGGGGCGATATTACTTTGGTGCGGTAGTTAAATTACCGTGTTTTGAGTATTTTGGGAGGGGAAAAGGCGATTTTTCCCTCCCCAAATTTAATTTTTATTTTAATGAAAATTCTAAATCGTGTTCCCGTTCCACCAAAAAAAGTTTCTAAGTCACCGTTTTCGCCTGGTTCCACAACAGATCCATTTCCTCCAGCGTCATATCTTTCAATGGCCGTGGTGCTTGTGCTTCGATGTATTCAAAGCGGCTTTTGAATTTCCGATTGGTGCGTTCTAGGGCGGTTTCGGGGTCAACGCCGATAAATCGGGCGTAATTGATCAAAGAAAACAAAACATCGCCAAACTCATCCGCGATTTTTTCGGGAGAGCCACCATTTTGCAATTCGTATTGTAATTCGCCAATTTCTTCTTGTACTTTTTCCCAAACCTGCATGGTATTGTCCCATTCAAAACCAACTTGAGCGGTTTTTTCCTGCATTCGGTAGGCTTTTACAACAGCGGGTAAACTTTTGGGCACACCAGCGAGGAGCGATTTTTTACCTTCTTTGAGTTTGAGCTGCTCCCAATTGCGTTTTACTTCGGCTTCATCCTTTACCGTTACATCGCCATAAATATGCGGGTGGCGGGCAATCAGTTTGTCGCAAACCGAATTTAAAGCATCTGCAATATTGTATGCGCCCTGCTCGGAAGCGATTTTGGCGTAAAAAACCATGTGGAGCATTAGGTCGCCAATTTCTTCTTTTGTACCGGGCAAATCATTGTCCAAAATGGCATCGGCCAATTCATACGTTTCCTCGATGGTGAGGTTGCGGAGCGATTCCATGGTTTGTTTTTGGTCCCACGGGCATTTTTCACGGAGTTCGTCCATGATGGTCAGTAAGCGTTCAAACGCTTTTAGTTTTTCTTGCATTAGTCTGCGGTATCTTCTAAACTGCGGTTAATAAAGCCCACCAAAGGCGCGAGCAAGCGAAAACCCTCGCTCAGGGTATGTATCAATGTTGTGCTTGTTATTTCGGCATCCGTCAAAGCATGTTCCCCAAAAATACTTTTGAGTTTGAGGTATTCAGCGGCGCGGTGATCGGGTGCGTAGCCAGCGGGCGTTTTCACCAAGGTATGTCCCTGCACGACAACGCCGCCAAAAAACGCTTTAAAAGCATCATTTTCTACTATTTCCTTAAATTCGTCGTAGCAATACGCTATTTCTTGTCGTACTTTTTTGAGTTCGGGCGGCATCGGCATATAAATACCAGCGCCAAAGAAGCATTTTCCTGGCTCGATATGGACGTAATAGCCGCCGAGGGGCGATTTTTTGCCGCCTTTGGTCATCGCAAAACCCATATTGTTTTTATAAGGTGCTTTATTGGCCGAAAACCGAACATCGCGGTTGATACGGAACATACAGGATTTGGCGGTTAATCCGCTGATATTGGGGTCAATTTGCTCCAAAGTGCGCAATACCTCGCCGATGAATTGCTCCATATCATCTTTGACGACGGTATAAGTTTTGCGGTTGGCATCGAACCAAGGTTTGTTGTTATTGTCTGCGAGTTCTGTGAGAAATTGTAATGTACTAGATTTTAGCATAGTTTGAAATTGTAGCACAAAATTAGGCATAAAAACAAACAAGTTAGCATAGCGGTTGTGAAATAAATTGTTTTTTATTTCTGTAGGGGATAAAAGGGACGCTATACTTCACAGCATTAGGTTTTTGCAAATATTCGGATATGCTCTAGTGATACACCACCTAAATTTGTCAATTGTCGTCCCGATAATAGATTAACTTCGAGTAACTACTTAGCGCGACACACGGATTGCACGGATTTTAAAAGTTTTTATTAAAAAGCGGTTTTTATTAAACAAAAACAGATAAATCCGTGTCCAATCCGTGTGCTATCTAAGTTTTTACAATTTCGAGTAGTGTTCACTTAGATTCGGAGGAAGGTGACTAATGGGGGTATTCGCGCCCATACTTATTTCCTTTTCGTTCGTATTTTGGGGGGACTAAATAATGCACCATTGAAGAGGTGTCGGCGTATCGAACATTAGTCAAATTTGGTGCATTTAGGTACACATTTGTGGTATTTAAGTCATTGATATAGACTTCTTCTACTGCCAATTGCGTTGCGAGTATTTTTTGTTTAGTCAGATGATCTATATACAACCGCTGAGCCGAACCACTTACTTGACAAGAACCAACTATACTATTTTCTTGTATTTCGTATCTGTTGCTTATCGTACTATATCCTAAGTGTTGTGTGGTTAACTCTAAGTTTTCCACCGTTATTTTTAAGTCTGTGGTATCGACATCTACTAGTTTCAATTTTAAATTTTTGCACATGTATGATTGCAAAAACACTACTGATGGACAATTGGTAAAGTCCATCCATCTGCTTTGGGGCGATATGCCATCGGTATGTTTTACGCCCATGCGAATGGATATTTTTTTGTGCAAATCTTTATCCGAACTGAATAGGTATGGATTAGCAGTACTATCTGAATCTTTGTTTTTTATCCTATCGTCTATAACGATGGAATAATATTTATTGGATCTGGAAATAAAACTGGAAGCATTTATAATCAATTGTTTGAAACAAGATGTATCTCCTTGCAATTCAATGCCTTGGAAGGAATCATCTAAAATGACATTGACCGCCGCATTGATTTCAATTCTATTGATCTCGTTCGTCTCATAACGCACAGTGCTACTGGTCAATTGAGTGGGTGAAAGATGTTCCTCTGAATAGTTATGCTTCTCTACTACCTCGGTCATTAAAGCCCAACGAAACGCACCCAAAAAGAGCAAAATCGCTGCTATAACCATTAATTTGCCTAGTTTCATAGTTTATTATTTTTATAGTTTTGATAAAGAGATTTTAATTCGTCCCAACCTATACCGAGTTGATCCACCATATCGAAAAATGGCGGCAATAATTCCTCTGTAAAGGCTTTTTTGCGCAATGCCAGGGCTTTTTGCACGCCATCTTGGGCTACAAAATAACCGACACCACGCTGGTTGATTACGATGCCCGTATCTTGGAGGTAAGTGACGGAACGCACTACTGTATTGGGGTTTACCTGTAGTTCAGCACCGAGGTCTCGTACCGAAGGAATGCGTTCATTGGGCGACCATTCCCCTGCCACAATTCGGCTGGCGATCTGGTGCGCAATTTGCAACCAAATCGCAGTTTGTGTTTGAAATTCCATGGTATTATATTTCTTTATTTTTGAGGAGGAAATAAGAGGCTACAAAGCAAAGAGTGGCAGGGATATAAGCCGCAAATAGCCAAAATAAATCCACTAATGTTTTTGTAGCAGGTGTTCCCTCAAAATCCATAAACGGTAGGACTACTTGACTTATTAATGGACTAAAAAAAGTATTGGATTTTGGTAAATCAGCCCAAATCAAGTATTGCACTATTAAAAAAAGCAAAACAGCCCCAGTTAAAATGGTTTTGAAAAACCCAAATCGTTTCCACAACAACCCAGATACGAATGCAAGCGGCATTAATAAATAGAAAAAGAAGAAAACTATTTTTATCTCATGCATCTCCCAATCTACTGGCGGATAGCGGAATACAATTAAACTTTGGGCAAAAAAATTGAATATCCATAAAGCAAGATGGAACGTAATTAGAAGGATCAAGGGAAATACCACAAAGGCCATGATTACCTTGGCCAGCCATTTTTCAAGTACAGAAGCAGGGAGCAGCAGGTATTGCATCCCGGTAGTATTTTTACTGAGGACTTGGAAGGATATCCCAGCATACAACCAACCGCAGAGCAGCATCATAATGGCTAAACAAAAGAAGATACCATCATTTGCATTTTCTAGGTTAGATTGATGGTATGCTAAATTGGCCAAGAAATAATATCCAAAAGGAATTAACCCGAGCATAACCATATAAGGAATCAGGGGTTGTGTTTGCCAACTCCATCGGAGCGTTTGCAAAAAGCGGGTAAGCGAAAATTCGAGTTTCATATTATTGTGATAAAAGTTGTGGGTTAGCAAGAAGTGCTTTGAACAGGAGTTCTAGGTCGAGAGGTCCTTCGTGGCCAACTGGGTTGCGTACCAGACAATGGTAGCCGCCCAGCACCCGCTCACTGTACAATAATTGATCGCTAGCAGGCAAATGGGTACTGGTAACGGTGTACATTTTTTCGGAAATACCACTGATAGAGGCATTGACCACCAATGAAGTGTCCTGTAAAACCACCAAATGATCGAGCAAAGTAGATATATCGTGGATATGATGGGTGGTGATGATAACGATACGCTCCTCATTGGTATGCGCACTCAACAGGCTGCGAAAACTATCCTTGGATGGAATATCAAGGCCATCAGTAGGTTCGTCGAACAACAGTATATCGCAGCCCGAAGCGAGCGCGAAACTGATGATTACCTTCTTTTTTTGGCCAAATGAAAGCGCACTTGTTTTTTTATCGGCATCCACTTTAAAGGTTTTAATGGCCTGTTCCCAAGTTTTTTTATCAAATTTTGGGTAAAAGGGCGCGTAACGAGCACAGTACTGTGACACCTTTATATTGGGTAGATCCAACTCGACAGGTACATAATAAATACGTTCGAGGAATGCGGCACTGCGGTGCGCTGGCTGGTGGTTGTCCATGCTAATTTGCCCTTTTTTGGGAAAAATAAGCCCATTGAGGAGGTGCAGTAGGGTGGTTTTGCCCACGCCATTGGCACCCAGCACGCCATAGACTCCGCCCTTGCCAAACTGGAGCGATAGGTGTTCCAAAATTGGGGTCTTGCGCTTGTACCCAAAGTTGATCTGTTCGATGTTTATCATAAATATTGATTTAGTGCATTAGTGTACTAGTTGTTTAATACACTGCAAAAGTGTGGCATTATTACGAGACGCGCAAGTTTTTTTTAAATATTTTTTTTATTTTTTTGCAAAAGACGCAATTCAATAGCTGCATTCATAGGTGAGGTCGTATGTTGCAGCCATTATTGATAAGCCATTTTTGTTCGGCCTCGGCAGAGGTCATACGGATTGTTTTCCAGTACTGGAATAAGTTTCTAAGTAAATCTGCGTTAAATAGATTAGAAAATAAAGTGTTTATATGGGATTGTGTACCTTTGCGTCCCTTTAAACAGCGTTTTAAGAAACTATATACCATAACTTAATCCACCATTTAATATGCAAAAACTAATTATACGCTCCCTGCTGGGCTTTTTGTTCACCATCCTATGTAGTGCCATGCTTGGTGCGCAAGACAATCATTATTCGCAGTTTTACGCTTCACCGCTAACGCTCAATCCCGCCTTGACGGGTGCGTTTGAAGGTCGTTATCGCGTATCATCCATCTATCGCGACCAGTGGCGCAGCGTATTGGAAGAGCCGATTAAATCATATTCTGTAGCAGGCGATTTTCGCTTTTCGCCACGCAAACGCCGTGTGGTAGAGGATGCGATCGGACTAGGTATTTTGTTTAATAACGACCGCGTAGGTGTGGTCGATTTTAATACGACCCAAATTGCGGTTTCATTGGCATACCATAAATCTTTGGGTGTGGACAATAATCAATATCTTTCAGCGGGTTTGCAAGCAGGTATTACGCAGCGTAGTGTAAATTATGGTTCTTTGACGTTTCAAGACCAATTTGATGGTTTTTCAGGCTTTACGGCTGCCACTTTAGAAGATTTACCTGCTAATAATTTTGCTTACCTCGACTTGAGTACTGGTCTGAATTACACCGCAAAATTGGGTCGTAGAAGCAATGTATTTGCTGGATTGGCCTACCACCACTTTGCGCAACCGGTTGTTTCATTCGACCGCGATCAGGACAAAGGCGATTTGCTATATGGTCGTTTTTCTGCTCAGTTTGCATCCAATTTTCCTGTTGGTGGTCGCCAAAGCAGGGTTTCCTTATTGCCTCGTGTATTATTTGCAAAACAAGGCCCCCATTGGGAGACCACTTTAGGTACCAATATGCGCACCGTAATGGGTCAAGGTGGTACATCTGCTTTCCATATCGGGACATGGGTGCGGCCTGTACGCTTCGATACTGGTGCTGGTCTTGATGCAGCAGTGGTGATGTTGGGCTTCGAGATCAATAATGTATTATTAGGATTGAGTTACGACCTGAATATCAATGCATTAAGTGCGCGCCAACGCCAAGGTGCGTTTGAAATTTCGATTGCATATTTGGGTAACTATGCCAATGAAGGCATTCTTTGTCCAAAATTCTAACCCACCACCATAACGATGCAAATGGATTGTCAAAAACACCTTTTCAGCCTTGAGCCACATATCCATTACCTCAATGGTGCTTATATGTCCCCATTGATGCAATCGGTGGAAGCCGCTGGTGTGCATAGTGTAAGGCTAAAAAGCAGGCCATACCACATCTCGCCCAACGATTTTTTTACGGATAAAGAAAAATTACGTGGTCTTTTTGCCGAATTAGTCCATGCGCCCTCGGCAGATCATGTGGCTTTTGTACCGGCAGTTTCTTATGGGATTGCAGTAGTTGCGCAAAATGTAAAGGTGCAAAAAGGCCAAAAAATTGTAGTAGCAGATGCCCAATTTCCGAGCAATGTGTATTCGTGGCGGCGATTGGCCAAAGAAAAAGGCGTTGAAGTGGTATCGATAGACATGCCTATGTCAAAAGTAGATCGCGGTAAAACTTGGAATGAGCATATTTTGGCTGCTATTGATGCGCAAACCGCGATTGTGGCCATTGGGCATATCCATTGGGCCAATGGTACTATTTTTGATTTGGCGGCGATCAGTAAAAAAGTACACAGTTATGGCGGTTTATTGATCGTTGATGGTACGCAGAGCGTTGGCGCATTGCCCATAGATGTACAGCAAATGGGCATCGACGCGCTCATATGTGGCGGCTACAAATGGTTGATGGGCGGCTATTCATTGGGTTATGCTTATTACAGCGATTATTTTTGGAATGGTACGCCCTTAGAAGAAAATTGGATCAACCGCGAAAACAGTCAGGATTTTGCGGGGCTTACCCAGTACCGCGATGGTTACCAGCCAGGAGCACGCCGTTTTGATGTAGGAGAGCACAGTAATTTTATTTTGATACCCATGGGTATTGCTGCTTTGGAGCAATTAATTGCATGGCAGCCAGTGCATATTCAGCAGTATTGCAAAGATTTGGTAAATGATGCCGTAATGATTTGGCAATCAAAAGGTTATTGGGTCGAAGACGAAGCCTTCCGGGCATCTCATTTGTTTGGTATTCAGGTACCGGAAGGGGCAGATGGGGTACAATTGCAAAAGGCATTAAAAGCCAATAATATATCTGTTTCTGTACGCGGCGATTTTATTCGGGTTTCGCCCAATGTGTATAATGATGCGGCGGATTTGGAAGCGTTGACTAGGGTTTTAGTGGCGGAGTAGGTGGAAAAGAGCAAGTTCCAAATGGCCATAAATTGTGTCCGTTAGGGACTTACGCATCATCACTCAAACACACCAAGTAACGATGAGACTCCCCCGCCCCATCGTTACTCAGCAATTCCACCTCTCTCTTAAAAAAACACACCAACCCTAAGCGTCAAAGCCCTAAAAGAAGATTTTGCTTTCTCATCCGTCCACTCCGCAGTAGCCGTTTTTTGTACACGTGCCTTCTGCGTCATATCGGTGAATTGACTTTGGAAAAACAAACCGGCCACCAAAGTGGTATGTGTAGCAAATTCGTACTCAATACCACCGCCAAAACCCCATGACAGAGACAAGCCATTCACATCCTCGCGGATATTTTCGTCTTTCGTATCAAAGCGACCTGCACCACGGATATCGCCCAATGCTTTAGACAAAAAACCAAGGGTAATGACTGGTGCTTCTGCAAAAAACTTGAGTGGCGAATCCTCGTTACTACCCCCGCGCATCTTGAAACCAAACGGCACTTCTACATAGCGCAAGCGGTAGTGCAATTTGGAATTAGGAGCCAACGAAGTAGAATCTGTCTGACCGAGGTTGACCGTCAAATCAGAGCCTAACCACGGTTGGTAGCGGTTATACCCACTTTGTACCGTACCGCCATGGTTGAATGCAAAACCGATCCCGGAAAAGAAAGCGTAATTAGGCTGGAAATACTTCTCGCCTGTAACGGCAAGCTTCATGCCCCAATTGGCTCCTGCATTTTCCAATAATTTATCGTCCGTTTTCATCCACGACCACGTAGGACTGGCTTGCACACCAAAACGGAAATTTTGAGCCGACATTTGATGCGCCAAAAGGCTACAAAATAAGAGTGCGAATACAATTTTTTTCATTGTGAATAGTTTTTTACAGCACTTTTGTCACCTCAATAAACATAAAAACGTAATGATTTTTGAATAAAACACTCATAATCAGTACATTATAGCATTTGACAACATTGTTACTGTTTCATTATTAGATAAATTTCAATGCAAAAAACGGACTATTTTTCCATGTCTGGATTATTTAACACACTAAAAATTAGATTTTTAAAAAAATACCACCTTCATCCCATGGCCACTACCATTTTATCACCTAAAACCGCGCTGCTCCTAAGCGGTCTAGTGCTTACCCTTTTCACCGCCTGTAATACCGGAGCAGACCAAGAACAGCCGCCGACTCCTGATGTATCGGGTGTGCAGGTCAATGCTGTTATTAGGCGTTTCGATCAGGATTTATTTGCGATGGATACGACCCGTTTTTTGGAAAACATGCAGGCATTACAGGCAAAGTATCCAGCATTTTTGCCCTTTTTTATTAAAGAAGTAGCACACGACCCTACACAACCACAAGAAAAAGCCGAAGCCGCATTATATGGTTTTATGACTGCCCAGCAAGTGCGCAGGTTGAATGATAGTTGTCAAGCCGCGTTTCCAAACATGAACGCTTTTCAGCCGGAACTCACTCAATTACTCAAATATTTTAAATATTATTATCCGGAGCGACAAGAACCCGTTACGGTAACTGCGGTAACTGAGTTTATTGGTAACGTCGCTTGGGTCAATGATACCACAATGCTCGTAGGGCTCGATTTTTTCCTCGGTAGCGACTTTGAGGGCTATAACCCCGACATTTTCCCGCAATACCTCCGCAATCAGTTTACAAAGGAAAATATGGTAGTCAAATATGCCCTAGAATTGGCAAAAAGTACAGTACCTCCACCTACCCAAGACCATATCCTCGATCACATGATTGCCAATGGTAAGATACTTTATATCATGGACTGTCTATTACCACTCATACCCGATAGCATAAAAATGGGCTATACCACCGAGCAGTGGAGTGGCTGTATCGCTAATGAACAGGGTATTTGGGCGCGACTGCTCGATATGAAAGTGCTATACGAAACCCTGAATGCCAAAAACATGAAAATCGTTACCGATGGCCCTTCTACCGACAATGTTTTTCAGGAAGCACCCGGACAAGTGGGCAATTGGATTGGCTGGCAAATCGTAAAGGCATATATGAAACGTTTCCCCAAAACGGACTTAAACGAGTTGGCTAATTTGACAAATGCGCAGCAGTTTGTAGAAAAAGCCAAGTATAAACCACGAAAGCAGTAGAGACTATGTACTTTTGCGCCGCCTTAGCACATCATAAAATAATATGAAACAACATTACGCCCTTTGGTACCGCCTCGATCAGCAGGATCGCTACTTGATCTGGATTTCGGATCAAATAGATACAGTATATGTCCATCAAAAAAAAATAGCCACTTTTGAATCTCTGGATGCCCTAAAAGCATTTGCGGCTACCAAGCATATCAAAATGATGCCTGAAGAACCGGTACTGAATAATTTTGACACCGTGCAGGAATGGCTTAACGAAACTAATGGTGCAATTAATTGTATCGACAGTATGAATACGTGGAATGTAGCAAAAGACATCACGAATACATTCCGCTGGAAATTTAAAGGGAATAACCCCAAGGATCAAACGACGGAATTGGTGTATAGTAAAATTTGCCAAAACAATACCCTACCCGAGTATGTGCAAGGCGCAGAGGGTGGTATGCGGAATTTGAAAGAAAAAGAGCGCAGATTATTGGTAGATATATTGAAAGAATCGGTTGAAATGATAAAAAAAATGCTTTTATAAAGTCACCACCCAATTCCATAATCCTCTCCATGATTACTGGAACCACCCCAAAAACTACCGTGCTCCCAATCAAAAAAGATAGCATTAATAGGGCCACTCGTTCTATCCTGAAAGTTTATCTTATACCCCATTCCTGTCAATTCTTTTCGATTCCAAGGCGGCATGGCACTATTGAGTATCAATGAACCCGGGCTGCGTTCATGTTTTCCAAAACTAGAATACATTTGATTCGTTTTAAAACTAGGCGCCTCGCAAGCCTCTTGAACAGTCATTCCAAACTCCGCCATATTGAGAAAAAACTGCACCAACAACTGATCTTGCTCATCCCCTGCCTGCTTGGCAAAGGAAAGATATGGCCGGCCATTCTTGAGTGCCATACTCGGAGTGAGGGTTACGCGAGGGCGCTGTCCAGGTTGCAATACATTGAACGGATTTTCTTTTTCATCCAGTACGAACGACTGCATACGCTGGCTCATTCCAATGCCTGTATTACCGGCTATACAGGCAGGTACCCAACCGCCACTGGGCGTAATCGAAATAACCCAACCCGCTTCATCAGCAGCCTCCACAGAAGTAGTGCCTGCGGTAAAAGATGTTTGATAATCCGGATCAAGCGGATTGGCCTGTTTATCGGCTGCGCCAAGCCCCCATTTAGATAACAAATCGGTATATGGATTCACTTGGCCCATAAAGGGATACGGATCACCAGGTGCAATATTGGGGTCATTGCGATCGGGATTAATCAATTTACTCCGTTCTTTGGCATAGGTTTTTGAAAGCAACCCGTCCATAGGTTCTTCCGGTGCAAAAGCAGGATCACCGTAATAAAAATCGCGGTCGGCAAAAGCCAGATTCATCGCTTGATACACGGTATGAATATAACGAGTGGAGTTATACCCCATACTTTTAAGGTCAAAATTTTCGAGAATATTCAAGGTTTGCAACATCACTGGGCCTTGTGTCCAACTTTGCAATTTGTAAACATCAATACCCCTATAATTCGTCACTAATGGTGTTTCTATTTTCACCTGCCAATTGGCCAAATCTTGGGGCGTAATAAGTCCGCCTTGCTCACGACATCCTCTGGAAAATTCTTGTCCAATATCCCCTTTATAAAAACGGTCATAAGCGGCATAAATGGCTGCCTTTCGCGTCATTCCGGCCTTTAGCGCAGCGTCTTCGGTATCCACTAATTTTTGCAAAGTAGCCAACAAATCTTTTTGGACAAATATCTCTCCTGCTTCTGGTGCCTCGCGTGGCGCGCCTGTGTGCGGAAGAAAAACCTTTTGGGAATACGGCCATTTCTTGATTTCTGCCTTGCCCTTTTCTATTGCATTGGCAGTTTGTGCTTCTATTGGATAGCCCTCTGCGAGTTGCATAGCGGGCGCAAGCACCTCTTTTAGACTCATGGTGCCGTATTCGGCCAACATGGTAAGCAAGCCGCCGGGCGTACCGGGCGTTACTGCTGCTAATGGCCCCAATTCAGGCGGATAACTCATGCCTTTTTCCTTAAAAAATGCAGGTGTTGCGCCAGTAGGTGCTACTCCCAAAGCATTAATAGCAATTACTTTTTTAGTATTGGGATTATAGATCAATGCCTGTGTTTCACCACCCCAACTCAGTACATCCCACATCGTGCAAGTAGCCGCGAGCATAGCACAACCTGCATCGATGGCATTACCACCTTTTGCAAATACCATCGCACCAGCAGTAGCCGCTAGTGGTTTACCGGTCACTGCCATCCAGTGCTTACCATGAAGTGGCGGTTTTTGGGTAATAACGGGTAGGTTATTAAAAGACTGGGCATAAGAATATATGTTGAACAGGGTAAAACCCAATAAAATGACGATAGTTCTGCTATTTAACATGTGTGTATGTTTTTGCGTTAAAATATGGACTAAGATACGTCCATTTCATTTATACAAATCTTGACTTCGTCCCTTCTACCAATGAGTTTTTTCATACTTACCCTGAGTTGCTATTCGGAATGTGGACAAAGATAAGTAGATTCCGAATAGCAACTAGTTTTTTTATCTCAATCTTAGTACAGTACAATACAGCAGATCTTAGGAATGAGCATTAAATAAAGGTACGGATTTGGGGCGTCGATTTTGTCACTATTAAGGCATGAAGAGGGCGTTTAGTGGTGCTAAACAACCGATGAATAACGAAAAGAGGGGCAAAATAAGGCCGCCAAATTTGTTCCTTTATTTAATGCTCATTCCTTAATCCTTAATGACCTTTTCAAAATACGCATCTCGTTCCGCTTTTGTCATTTTACGCCCATCACGCACTACCCTAAAACCCACAAATGGCGATTCTGGATTCCACCATTTGCTTTTAGGGATTTGCGGGTCGCGTTGTTGCCATTTTGGATCGCTTTTTTTGCGGGCAGCACTGCGCAGCGCCACCACCTCATCTTCAAAACAGCCACCTTTTACGGTTCGCGAATGTTTTTTAAGGGGCAAAATAATGGGATTTACCGCATTACTATCCAAACGCGCATAGTAATCCTCGGTATAAAAATCAATACACCATTCCATTACATTGCCGTGCATATCGTACAGTCCCCATGGATTGGGCTTTTTAGTACCTGTTTTTTGATACGAGCCGCTACTATTATCATAATACCAAGCGTATTCGCCTGCTTTTGATGCATCATCGCCCCAAGAATACACTGTTTTAGTTCCTGCTTTACAGGCGTATTCCCATTCAGCCTCGGTCGGTAAACGGTATAAATCACCCGTTTTGTCCGAAAGCCATTTACAATAGCGCATTGCACCTTGTTGGGTCATGGTTGTGGCGGGGAAACCACCTGCCTTTCCGCGTCCGTACGTAAAATCATAGTAGGGCGGTGAAGGGCGTGCAATGGCATCCGCTTTAAAACCGGCTTCTGTTGCAGTATCCGTATCAAAAGTACGAAACTGAAATAAAAAAAACTCATCAAAAGTCACCTCATGGATACCAATCCAAAAGCTATCCAGACTTACCTTATGTAAGCCTTCATTGGTATTGCGTCCGGGCTGATCGCTAGGGCTTCCCATTTCAAAATCACCAGCAGGTAAATGCACCAACGTGAAACGCTGCTCACTGCCTGGAATAGTAACAACACTTGTTTTTTGTGAAAAAAGTGGAGAAAAAAGACTTAATATAAAAACAGTTAAAATAAATCGCATATCCGTAAAAGTAAGTTTATTGTTCGTATAACATTAAAATAGCCAATGCTAACGCCGTATTTCCTAAGTCTAATTGCTCCTTTGCCAAATAATGGAGCATGGTTTGTTGCTGCATTCCGCTATTGGACAGTGCCACCTGTACTTTGGGTAATTTGCGCGCTTCTTGTAACGATGCCGCATCGGGTATTTGCTCCATATTGCCCAAACGCCCTAAATTATTCCCATTCAATATCGTGCTTTGGCGTACATGCTCCGGTAATTGATCCACTCCAATGCCACGTGTCAAAAGCGGTTTGGGTATTTCAAATAAAGCAGCACCACTTGCTCTCGCGTACCAATTGCCTCCCATACGGGCAACTAGATCCAATCTAGTCGTATCCAGCCGTCCTTGTTCGTCCAGATACTGGTCTTGAATATGAATCAATTGCACTTTTGCGATAATAAGGTTACCTGCTCCTCCATTATCACCCAATGGAATAACTTGTTCCACTGTACACTCAAATGCAACTGGCGATTCGCCCACGCGTGGAGGCTTTACTTTTAGCGAAGGCATTGCCGTAAGCCCTGCTTTTACAAATTCATCTACCCCTCGTTCGTATTCAGTACTAGCCAACGAAGCTTGTTCAACTATTGGGAAATGTACAATATTAATGACCACCTCGGGTACTTCCAGCACATTTTCTAGTGTATGTTTTGTCGTGTTATTCGTTACCCTCCGCGCCGGTGAAAAGATCAAAATGGGCGGATTGGCACTAAAAACATTAAAAAAACTAAAAGGACTTAAGTTTACATTGCCCGCTTTATCAATGGTACTAGCAAAAGCAATAGGCCGCGGCGCAACGGCTGATTGTAAATAACCCTGTAATTGGGCAATGGGAATCGTTGATGGATCAATAATCATTGTACAAAGGTAGGCATTTACACACTCATAATTTAAGTCGAATTACAAGTACTTGGACACAAGTACTTATTATCGCCTCGCCACATGCCTCCCGAGCATCATTTTTCCCAAATAGGCCAGATATTCAGCAGTTATTATAGCACCCGCCCCTTTATTACTTTTTTCAATGGCTAAACGCTGAAAATGCCCCTTTTGCCTTTCTTGTTTCAAACCAGCACAACCAAAACTAATTGTTTCCGGTGATAAATGGTCAAAAAATGAAGATTTTACACCAAAATCTGTAAATGGAAAAGCAAAAGGAGGATTCGACACCTCAAATTTTTCGCGCACATACTGAATACTTTGTGTGGTTTGTCTCAATTGTTCCTCTTGATTTACGCTAGCATACATGGGATGATTGAGGCTGTGTGCCCCAATTGTGAACCCGAAATTGGCCAAATCTCTGATCTGTGTAGTAGTCATATACGGTTTATACTCTTTTAAAAAACCATGTATATCAATACTATTTTGATTGGAAAGGTCAATCAGTGCTGCTATATCAGCATGCCCCATTGCAAGTACCTTATTACTTAAATCTGGCTTTTTATGCGCAATCAAACCTGCAATATAACGATACATCAATTGCTTATTATCCACAAAGTCGGGGTTGATAAAAAAAGTAGCAGGAATACCTTTCTCTAATAAAACAGGTTTGATGGTATCGCTACACTGGCGCAGCCCATCATCAAAACTCAGGTGAAAAACGGGTCTTGAAAATTGTTCTTTAGTAACAAGTTCGTCTAGTGTGATCGGAGAAAAATGGCGCAATATCCAATCTAAATCGTCCTTAAATTGTTGGATCGACCGGATTGGATAAAGGCTACTGATATGAGGCGCTGCGTCGTCGGTGACGATATGATAAAATACGTGAAGGGTAGGTGCTTTTGTGATGCGACCAAGTACTCGGAAAAATGGCTTCATGATTTGGGCATAAAACTATACTATGGAACGATCACCTTATATACTTTACGTTCTTTATTGGTCAATTTACTATCAATCAACCAAGGATTAAGTATTTTGAGTTCGCGGTAATTGGTACCATGTTGTTTAGCAAAATCGCCCCAATTGGCAACTGATTCATTCACCTCTATAATTTTCCCTTTGGGTATTACTGGATACAAATGCGCTTGCTCAATATTATACTCGTATAAGTCTGGGTGCTCCATTACCTCTTTAATAGCCGCAATTCGGAATGGGTAACGCATCGTTTCGTCCGCAGCCAAATTCATCTCAAAGAAATTATCAGCGCGTTGAGTGGATTTATCTCCAGAAATACGCCCTGGGCCAGCATTGTATGCCGCTGCTGAAAGCACCCAAGACCCTAGTTGCTCGCGTTGTCCCTTTAAATATTTACAAGCGGCACGAGTGGCTTTTTCCAAATGGTAACGTTCGTCCACCTCATTATTAATTTCCAGGCCATATTGTATGCCGGTGGCTTTCATAAATTGCCAAACACCTTTTGCACCAGCCGGCGATATAGCATTGGACAAAATACTTTCTGCTACTGCTAGGTATTTAAGGTCGTCCGGAACACCTTCTTCTTTTAAAATGGGTTCAATCACCGGAAAGATAGCATTAGCGCGCTTCAATGCTAATAATGTAGCCGAATGAGAATATACATTACGTAATAATTCCGCATCCAAACGCTGCCGAACATCAGGTATTTCCATTGGATATTTTTCACCGCAAAACGAGAAATCCTTATCCAAATTGATCGTTCTAATCACCTGTTCGGGCGATAAACGCCCACCACCAGTACTTTTAGCAGTGCTGTCGCCTCCACCAAAAGAGGAGAACATTATAACAGCCAACAGAGCAATTATAATTCCATTGATGATGAGTAATTTTTTTACTGTTAGCATTTCCTTATTAATTAAGTAACTCATAAACGCCTGCAATCCCTTGTCCGCCGCCTACACAAGCAGTTACCATACCATATTTTTGGTTACGACGGCGTAATTCGTTGAATAATTGCACCGAAAGCTTAGCACCCGTGCAACCCAATGGATGCCCAAGAGCAATTGCCCCGCCATTTACGTTTACAATATCTGGATTAAGCCCTGCTTCTTTAATTACCGCCAATGCTTGTACAGCAAATGCTTCATTAAGTTCAATCAGTTCAATATCTTGTAGTGATTTTCCTGCTTGTTTCAATGCTTTTGGAATAGCAGCACAGGGCCCAATACCCATGTGTATGGGCTCTACACCCGCTACCGAACACGATACCAAACGTGCAATCGGTTGTAAACCCAATTGTTTTACCATTTCTTCCGATACGACAAGTACAAACGAAGCACCATCAGAAGTTTGAGAAGAATTACCTGCCGTAACAGAGCCTCCTTGAGCAAAGGCCGCACGCAATTTGCTCAACCCTTCAAAACTCGTGTCAGCGCGTACACCCTCATCCGTATCAATGATGGTTTCTTTCTCTTTGCGCTTATCGTTCTCTACCCATACCTCTTTCACTTTTACGGGTACAATTTCGTCTTTGAATTTCCCATCTTTGATGGCTGCCCCTGCTAGTGCATGTGAACGAACGGAATAAGTATCTGCCTGCTCACGGTTAATCTCCCACTTTTTGGCTACCGCTTCTGCTGTTAGTCCCATACCCACTACATAATCAGGTGTATTTAGGGCAATATTATAATTTGGTGCAAGGCGATAACCCGTCATTGGGATAAGGCTCATACTTTCGGTTCCTCCAGCCACATAAATATGCCCCATGCCTGCTCTTATTTTGGCTACGGCAATAGAAATAGTTTCTAAACCGGAAGCGCAATAACGGTTAACCGTCATACCAGGCACGTCCTTACCTAAGGCTCTGCCGGCTATTAAGCGGCCTATTTGTAGCCCTTGCTCACCTTCTGGATTGGCGCAACCTACTATTACATCATCCACCAGTTTTTTCTCCACCGATGGTACTGTTGCCATTAAATGATTGATTACATCAATCGCTAAATCATCTGGGCGGTATGTTTTAAAGCCGCCGCGTCCGGCCTTTCCTACTGCTGAGCGATAACCCGCTACGATATATGCCTCCATTTTAAAAGAGTGATGTTTTTTTAGTGACGAGATATAAGTAATACGTTTAAAATAAGACCTATCTCCAAACGATATTCCTTAACTATTATTTCCTTATTAACAACGCAAATGTAAATCAGTTTAGCGATATTTCGCTCATTGACGGAAGATTTATGCAGAAGATATATTTACTACCATTCCAATGATGGGTACATCCTACTTAATTTGATAAAAAAAAACGGCGCGTACAGGGTTTTACCCCCGACGCGCCGCTTTTTTTATGTATTTCTAATCCTTCTTTTCGGTATTCAAGGATTGGGACACAAGGCCCCAATCCAGAATATCAAATCGTTGAATCAACGAATACTACTTCATTTGGATCATTTGCTTCACGCCACTGTCCGTTGTAGTTTCCACTTTGTAGTACAAACTACCTGCTGTGGTGATTACTTTACGATCAATTGTGAATGCATTGTATCCCTTGCCGAAGTCGCCATTAGCGGTATAAACCGTGCGACCTGTAGCGTCATATACTGTCAATGTTGCTGCTGTTGCAGATGGTAAGTAGAAGCCGATCTGTGTCTTCGATACCCATGGGTTTGGTGTATTTTGGTACACCTCGAATGCTTGACCAGCAATTACTGTTGAACCACCGTTGTTGAAGCGTAAAGCAACACTCATCTTCTCAGTAC
>JBEAVK010000049.1:0-3656 GCA_041160955.1 Bacteroidota bacterium | reverse complement strand
GTACTGAGAAGATGAGTGTTGCTTTACGCTTCAACAACGGTGGTTCAACAGTAATTGCTGGTCAAGCATTCGAGGTGTACCAAAATACACCAAACCCATGGGTATCGAAGACACAGATCGGTTTCTACTTACCATCTGCAACAGCAGCAACATTGACAGTATATGACGCTACAGGTCGCACGGTTTATACCGCTAGTGGCGACTTTGGCAAGGGATACAATGCATTCACAATTGATCGTAAGGTTGGTTCGCTGAGCGGAGTCGAAGCGGGTAGTTTGTACTACAAAGTGGAAACTTCAACGGACAGTGGCGTGAAGCAAATGATCCAAATGAAGTAGTATTCGTTGATTCAACGATTCGATATTAGGGATTGGGGCCTTTGTGTCCCAATCCTTGAATACCGAAAAGAAGGATTAGATATTTAATAAAAAAGCGGCGCGTCGGGGATAAAACCCTGAACGCGCCGCTTTTTTTAGATGTTAAGTACTTGACTTGATTACAATTGGATTAGATTATGATTTGCGTTTTAATACCAAACTATCCGCAGGATACTGTGCTTTAATGCTATCCATAGATATTTTGGCCCAATCTATCAATCCTTTTTTTTGTGTGTCGGTAAGAATAGCATCGCGGTGTATCCAAGTATAAGAGGATAAAGGCATTTCTCCTTTTTCCAGCATTTCTACAATTTCTTCAAATTTATGGTTTTGTACAGCAATACGTCTTTGCGTAAAAGTTGAAAAATTGAGGTGTTCCTTTCCTTCCTCAATGTGGTTGGCTAACCAAAATGCCACCGGCTGTATTTGTGCATACCAAGGATAGACTGTGTAATTGCTATGGCAATCGTTACAGGCCGTTTTAAGTGTTTGTGTCACGGCTTCGGATGCTGGATATTTGGCTAGAATATCACCGGGATTAAGATTAGATTGGTTTTTTGAGGTCCGAATAAGTTGGGCAATGGCGAATACGCCAGCGATAGCTAATAAAATTTTATTGCGTTTTGTCATTTGTGGATAAGTATATGTGTGAAATAGCGATAATTAATTTTGCAAAGATAGTATAATTCTATTTTAATTACCTTTGCATGATGTCAACTGATTTTCAATGCCCAGTAGCGGTATTATTTCTTGTTTTTAATCGCCCTCACTTAGCCGATATTACCTTCGAGCAAATCAGGGCAGTACGACCTCCTAGGTTATATGTGCATTGTGATGGAGCAAGGGAAAGTAGGGAAGGCGAGCGTAATTTAGTACTACAGTCTCATAAAATTATTGAAAAAGTGGATTGGCCTTGTGAGGTCTTTACCTTATTTCGTACTGAAAATATTGGGTTAAGGGACGCATTATATGGTGCTATTTCATGGTTTTTTGAGCAAGAAATAGCGGGGATTATTTTAGAAGATGATTGTTGTGCCGATATTTCTTTTTTTCAATTTTGTAGTGAGTTATTAGAAAAATACGCACATGAAGAAACCGTAATGCACATTGGCGGGTCTAATTTGGTGATGGATATCACTCGGCATTTACCCTCTGATTATTTTTGGTCTCGCTTCAGTTTGGTTTGGGGCTGGGCCACATGGAGAAGGGCTTGGTATAAAATGGATTTTGAAATGCTTCATCTAGGTCAATTTGAGGAAGAAAAAAGTATTCAACAACTGTTACCATTACCTATGGCTCAAACCTATATGCTCGAAAAATTCAGATCAGTTCAAAATGGAAAGATTTCATCTTGGGCTTATTCTTGGTTTTATAGTATCCTGAAAAACAATGGAATATGCATCGTTCCTACTATTAACTTAATCCAAAACATCGGTATTGGTGTTGAAAATGCAACCAATACTACACAAAATGATTCTTTTTCTAAAAGAACATTCAACCGACTATCCTTTCCATTACGCCACCCAAAATCGCAAAGTATAAATACTCAAGTTGAGATTCAATTGTTTTATTTTACTCAAAAAAAGAAATTTCGACTTTGGCTTTGGTATCTACTTCACGCACTAAAATTGCGCTAATGAACTCAATTACTAAAAAATCATTACTTTTTATTTTTGCCTTTTGTCCTTTTTTTTCCTTTACTCAGTCAAAGTTTCCTTATCAAATTAATTTAAAGAAAGAAGGTATTATCTTAGGAGTAGGAGTTGGGTTAGAAGTACTGGAGTTATCGCTTAGGAAACAAGTAAAACCTTTAAGTTTGATCGAAATTCAATCACTAGATCGAAAGAGTATCAGATTTAGATTTGATCGAAATGCTACCAATAATTGGTCTCCTAGTGCTGATCGTATCAGTGATATATTGTTGTACAGTGCAATGGCAGCACCATTATTGTTATCCATCTCGCCTGCTACAAGGCAATGGAAAAACGCTTCAACATTGGCAACAATGGGTTTAGAGACTTTCTTGATGACGTATAGCATGACACAATTAGTCAAAAACACCAGCACGCGTACTCGGCCATTTGTTTATAATCCTGAAGTGCCATTAGTCGTAAAATTAGATAAGGATGCACGGAAATCTTTTTTTTCAGGGCATACCAGCGTTAGTGCCGCTATGTGCTTTTTTACTGCACAGGTATATGCTGATTTGTACCCACAATCTAGATACAAGTATTTAGTATGGAGTGCTGCTGCAACACTGCCAGTTGCTGTTGGGTTGTACAGAAATAAAGCAGGTAAGCATTTTCCTACTGATATTGCAGTAGGTTATTTATCCGGTTTATTATCTGGTGTTTTGATCCCAAAATTGCATTTAAGGATGAGATAGTAGATAAATTTGTTATTATCTTCGTAACTATGCACTTCTTTTTAAAAGAGAAATTTATAACTTTATACAAAATCAATACTTATATGGATAATGATACACGAGTACGGCACATACGAGAACTAATCAGCGAGTCAAAAACAAATGAAGCGATAGATGAGGCACGAATTTTTTTAACCGAAAAAAACAAGGAGCGTGCATTAGTACAGTTAGACATGGTAGAGTCGGAGTGGAGCGATATCCGTGCTAAGTCCATAGCGGGTGTATTAAAAATGGAAGATGAAATATACCTCCAAAATATAACTAAGGCAAAATTGATGGAATTGATCTTGCATGCGGACGGGGATGAAGAATTGGCCGTGCAATTGCAGACACAGGATGCTCTCGTAGTCAATTCATTTACAGCACAGACACCAATAAATCCCTCTGCAATAAAAGAAAATTCGATCAAAAATGCAGTAAAAAACGGATCTGGTATGTTACTGTTTATGGCTGCATTTGGTGCATTTTCCGCACCAGAAAAGTATAGTATAGGCGAGGGACTCGCTTTTGTTTTTTCGGGTCTGATCTGTTTTGTACCAACGCTGCATTTTTTTGAAAAAACTATTGGCTATAAAATACCCTCTTGGGTGAAATATGCGCTTGTAATAGGTGGAGTTATGTTGGGTGGTTACTTAAACCCGGGTTCGCCAGTAGGGAAATAAAAAAAGGCCACCGGACTGGTGGCCTTTAAATACTTGATTAAGAATTGGTTAAACATTAAATCATTCTTAATTTCAGTACCTCGTACGGGAATCGAACCCGTGTTTCATCCGTGAAAGGGACGTGTCCTAACCCCTAGACGAACGAGGCGGTTGCGTTAAGCGGGGCAAAGATACATGTACTTAGTTGTAACC
>JBEAVK010000036.1:0-2664 GCA_041160955.1 Bacteroidota bacterium | reverse complement strand
CCTCATTCAGATCTCCATCTACAGTTGGTTTGTTTTCTACATTGGTAATCAGATAGTTGCGCTGTGCAGCAAGCGCAGAAGTCATAACTGCGCAAAAGAAGAATAGGTATAGTTTTTTCATGCGATAAAGATATTTTTATGTTCGATTGAGGTTGAACATTACTGCGAAGAAATAATTGAAAGATGAAATTGCTCTTTGTTCTTCGCTACGTGGAGAAGTAGTAGGATAGAAATTGGTACCAGAACCTGTATTAAAGCCAACGGTAAAATAACTCATTCTGGTAAAATACCAGTTGAATTCGGCACCTAAATGCTCCAGTTTTGATTTCTTATTGAAATAAAGAAAATAATAGTTTACAGGAGATAAATCCCCGTTATTTTCAATTTTGAATAAGGAACGATTAGAAAAGTTTGATATTTCGTTATTCCAAAACATACTAAAATTACAAACTTTACTCGGATATACACGTATATTAAGCCCGTATAAATAACTCAACCGATCGCCAATTTCAATATGTGGTATATCAGAAAAAAAAGTATTTGGAACAGGCGTATTGGATTCATAAATGCTGCTAAATAACCATTCTAATGTAATTTTTGAACTTTGTACAGCGGCTAATTTTAAGTCGATCGCATTTCTGGTTCGACTGGTGCCAGGATACAATGTACTGCTGATATTGCTGGAGAGGATCACTGCTTTTCTGTAATCGGACATAAAAGAAGCCGCCACGCTAACGGGGCTTACTACCTGATTGATGATGCGACCTCCTTGTGATTGGGTAATATTAGTACGCCCCAATGGATGAATAGACGCATTAATGGCCATTTTTCTAAAATGATGGTCTAGTCCACTCCATACAGCGTTGATTTCTAGTGGATTTTCAACAATTGAAAATTGGCTCCAATCCCTATTGATATAAATGGCTTTAGATTTATTTTGCCAATATTTTTGTTTGGGTGTAAAATTGCGTTTTTCTACAAAAGCAGATAAACGATGCAAACGACTAGGATCTATATACGCTCCCGATGGCACGAGTAGTCCTGGGCGCGTAGTCCTGGGGCTTTGATAACTTGTACCATAGATCAATGCTCCATTCATTTTACTCAACGAAATATTGCCTTCGGCCACTGCTTTTCGGGCTTGGGTTTGAATATTCAAATCGCCACTGAGTTCAAATTGGTTCGTTTTGTCGCGCAATTGTGTACTTATTGCCGTTTTATTACTATGGATGCCCTCGGTTGCACGGTGAAAAATATTGGACACTTGTACCCACGAATTGTTTCGAAAGCATTTTTCTATGGCGATTTGGTTTACGATTGGGTTGGACGATCGCTCCCTTCTTACTTGGGTAAACCTAGCATCTAAAATCGAATAAATATTCTTTTTATACACCGCATTACTGGCAATAATTCCGATATTGTTTTTGGTACGGGTGGTGTATTGAACTCTATTGAGCAACTGCCCCGGTAATCCAGGAAACATAATTTCGCCAAGATTTAACTGGACTTTTTGCGCTGCGCTGATGGGAGTAACTACCAAACGATGTTCGAAAATATCCGTTTTTTTCCATATCCCGCTCTCCTCTGCTACAAATGGACGAGGTACTTTATCCTCGAAATTAGGTACAGCATTCAAGGAGGATGAACTTACAGGCAATACACTATTTTGGCTAAAAATCATAACATCGGGAAAAATGGAAAAATCTATGGTAGAGGCCGAATTGAATCCGTAACGGCCATCAATAGCGATTTGAGTAACAATACTATCACCCGATATTAGACCACCATCATCTTTGTAGTCTCGTTGTGAATCTATAAACTGACTGATGCTAAACCTCTTTTTTTGCTGCACTTCGTTTAATCCTTCCAGTTTTCCATATTGTAGCACCACATCTTTAATCAATGGGTTTTGCGGATTCCATGTCGATAATTCCCCGCTTGTCCGATCAAAACGCGTGAATTGTAAGCCCCAATTTTGCACGGTATTTACAGGAAACCTTAATGCTACAAATGGAATAAATACTTCTGCGGTCCATTTTTTATTATAGTCTTGATCTACGGCTATTTTCCAGGGTGCATCAAAATCCTGTCCGCTGGTTGTGCTACTCAAGCGTTGGTCAATGCGTTGCCCAGCAGCCGTAAACGAAAAAACAAAAGCATTTTGGTCATCGTCCCAGGTATCGAAACCGATAGAAAAATAATCACCCGTCCCGAGTTCGTCGCGTTTACTGCCGTCCTTTCGGATTTTTGGGGTAGTACATTCCACGCCAATATAAATACCATTTTGACTATACGCCATTTTTACGGTCGTCCCATTTTGGGGTACACGGCCAAAAGAGGGTAGTGCAGTGGTGAAGGAATCGGTGGCTGGAATATTGCCCCAAAATGCGTTTTCTAAGACACCGTCCATATTTGGTCGGTCTTCTACCTTGGTAATCAAATAGTTGCGCTGCGCTAGCAGACCAATAGCATGCCCGAGGATAAGGGCTAATAAGAGATAAGATTTCGTTTGCTTCATATCTAGTTAGGATGAATAATTATCCTATTGGGTTGCCAAAGGTGCTTATTTTATTTCTTGGAACCCTATTTTTTAAGAGTAGATTATCCCCGCTGGCGTTCGGAAGGGTGTATATTCCAGATAAATTGCAGGTTGAGCATGTTATT
>JBEAVK010000012.1:0-3070 GCA_041160955.1 Bacteroidota bacterium | reverse complement strand
TCGCGGTCGTTCCATTCGGGATCGGAAGCGGCTACGCCTACGCCCAATAATGTGCCATTGGGCAACGCAGCGATCAAAATATCGCCTTTTTGGACACGGATACAATAGCGGTGTAATACCGTAAGTGTGCTTTTGGGTACGTTTTGGCGCAATAACCATTGGGCAAAAATATCGGCATCCCAAGTGCTACCCAGCGCGGAAGTAGGTACTTTTTGAGGTAAAATCAGGGTATGCCGTTGTGTTTCTAGCGTGTTTTGCCATAAGGATAGGTCTGCTACCACCACTACCCACGATTTTGCTCCGGCAATAATACACTTCCGCAGGTCATGGGAAGTCCAGGCCATAGGACGGTACATCATATTAAAACTCACTTGTCGGGCAGGCGTGTGCCGCAATTGTTCCAGCGGTTTGCATTGCGCTTGTATGCTGTTGAAAGCGGTTTCAAATTGCTCGGCTAAGCGGGCATCATCCACGATGGATATGCAATCGAGTTGGTCGGTACGGGTCCAATTGAACGAGCCATTGAGGACTTTGGCGTGGTCGGCTACCGCAAATTTATAATGGAGCAGTCCTGGGCCAGTAAAGGCGATAATGGTGACACCCTGTTGTTCCAGCCCGATAAAATCGAGTCCTTTGGGGTTAAAATTGACTTGATCGTGGTCGAGTGCCAAGCGCACTTTTACCCCTCGGCGGAGTGCCGATTCCAAGGCTTCAAAGATAAGCGGATGGGTAAACCAACAAACGGCAATGGTGAGTTGGTGACGAGATTGGTGTATAAAACGGATAACAACGGAGGCGCAGTCCTTGAATTCGGCTTGCATAAAAAACGGCGGTTAAAAATTGATGGTGCAAAAGTAGGGGAAATTATGGGGTTTGGGTAGGGTTTTTGCGTGTGTCCAAATTTACTTATCTTTGCGGTATGAAAAACTTACCAATTGGCATACAAACCTTGGTACAAATTCGAGCAAAGAATTGTATCTATGTGGATAAAACACGGCTTGTCCATCAATTAGCGACAACGGGGACTTACTATTTTTTCTCTCGCCCCCGTCGTTTTGGTAAGTCGTTATTGATTTCTACACTCAAAGAACTGTATTTAGGAAATAAAGCCCTGTTTGAAGGGCTTTGGATAGAAAACAATTGGGATTGGTCAAAAACCAATCCTGTTTTGCATTTTTCATTTGATGAAATGGATTATAAAAAACTGGGCTTAGAAACAGTAATTACGGATGAATTGGCAAAATGGGCAAAGCATTATAAAGTACGATTGACAAATACGAGCGTTAAATCACAATTTAAAGAATTACTGGAAAAAGTATCAAAAAAGCACGGAAAGGTCGCTTTATTGATAGACGAATACGACAAACCGATTATAGATTTTTTAGAAAAAGAAGACGTTGAAACCGGCAAATTTAATCGAGATATTTTACGTGAATTTTACGGTGTTTTGAAAAACTCTGATGAATTGCTGGAAATAGTTTTTATCACGGGGATTTCAAAATTTGCAAAAGTCTCTTTGTTTTCACACTTGAATAATTTAGATGATATTACGTTGGCTCCTCAATATGCCGCACTTGCGGGTTATACACAGGCGGAATTGGAATTTTATTTTGATGATTACCTGCAACTTTGCGTTGAAAGTCTTCAAATCAGTCGAGAAGAGCTGTTGAAACAAATGAAAATTTGGTACAATGGCTATAGTTGGGATGGCGCGACGGAGGTGTATAATCCATTTGGTACACTCAATTTTTTATCTAAAAAAATATTTTTCAATCACTGGTTTAGCACAGGCAGTCCTGATTTTTTGGTTAAAAAAATGCGCTCATTGATTTTTTACAACGTCGAAAATTCAGTTGTTAATAATAGAATTTTGGACAAATACGATATTGACAATCTTACGCTTATTCCCTTACTCTTTCAAACAGGTTATTTGACGATCAAAAAAGTGGATAGAATGACGGGGGATATGGTGTTAGATTATCCAAACCGTGAAGTGCGCGAAAGTATGTATGAGTTTTTAATCGACGATGTGTCGCAAAACCCACAGCGCGTCCATACAGGCATGACGATACAGGATTTGGACAAAGCCTTTGTGGCCCGAGATTTAGAAAAAGTAAAAAATATCCTGAATGCTCTTTTGGCTGATTTGCCCGTTGAAGCCTATTCAAAACAGACCGAAGGCTTGTTTCATGGCTTGATTCATTTGGTTTTTAAGTATTTGGGGGTGTATGTCAACAGCGAAGTCCATTCTTCGCAGGGACACGCCGATAGCGTTGTTCAAACCTTAACGGATGTGTATATTTTTGAATTCAAATTTAACAAAACCGCACAAGAGGGGATGGATCAAATTAAAAAACAGGATTATGCAGGCAAATATCGTGCTTCCGACAAAGTGATTACTGGTATTGGTGTCAATTTTAGTACCGATAAAAAAGGGATTGATGATTGGATGGAAGAGGTGCTGTAATGCTGATGGAACAATAACCTATACTTTTAACAGATTGCGCTGCACTGTTCCTTAACTATCCAGCCGCCCCAAGAAATCCAGTAGGGAATTTAGGCGGCGGCTGGATAGTTACAAATATATTAATTGCTATTTTGTAAAATATTAATTTTAAATTTTAAACGCTAAATTTTAAACGCTAAATTTTAAACCCATCCTCACAAACGCTCCTTAAAAAACGCCTCAATCATATTAAACAAATGCGCACGATCGGGCCCTGCCACATTATGCTCATGCTCTGGATACACAAAATAGTCCAATTGTTTGCCTTTGCTGACGCATTGTTTTACGTATTTCAACGAATGTTGCCACAATACCACCGGATCGGAAGTGCCGTGAATCATCAATAAACGACCATTCAGGTTGTCGATATAATTGTACAAATTGCTCTTTTTATAACCTTCGGGGTTCTCTTGCGGCGTATCCATATAGCGCTCGGTGTACATTATTTCGTACATGCTCCAATCCAATACCGGTCCACCTGCCACACCGCATTTGAATACGCCTTTTGCTTCCGGGCGAGTCATAAGCGAAGTCGCCATAAAACCGCCATAACTCCAGCCATAC
>JBEAVK010000082.1:0-15936 GCA_041160955.1 Bacteroidota bacterium | reverse complement strand
AGTTCAATGTCAACAACACCTTGACTTTGTGGTGTTTGATGTATTCCAAAAGTTGTAATCATTGTAAAAAATACTTGTTTGCGTGTTTGGGACAATTCTTTGAACCGCGCTATTTTATTGCGATATTCGAGGGCGGTTGCTTTGTCAATCGTATATGCGGCTGAGTAAAACTTTATTTCACAGGCATTAATCACATGGTCATTTCGGTCAATCAACATATCCAATTGAAGCCCTTCTTCTTCATCAGTGCCTTTTTTAATAAATGAAGAGGTTTTTGCGTAAACATTAGCAATACCAAGTGCCTTTTTTATTTGTGGAATATGTTTGAGGCAAATACTCTCAAAGGTGTATCCTGTCCAAGTAATATATGATTGCGTTTGACTCAATAGTTGCCAAATACTACCACCTTCATTGGCGTTATTTTCCATAAAATAGAGATAAAACAAAGAAAATTCATCAGTAAGCCTATACAAACTGTCTTTTTTCTTTTTTTCAAAAGGCAAATATTCGGAAATGAAGCCAGAATGCAATAGTTCATCAATAATTTCAGTGACACTGCCGCCTTCGGTCAGTTGGCTTTGGGTTACGATTTCGCTACGTGTCATTCCCATGCGTTTTCTCGCCAAAGCGCGAACGATCTTGACATGTGATTCTGAATTATCAAAAAGGGAACTGTATAATTTTGAAAATTCATCACGCAATAATCCGTTTTCTGCAAAACAGATGGCATCTATATTTTGAGCCGTACTTTTTCCGCCTTCAATTTCATGTAGATAATGTGGTACCCCTCCCATTACCATATAAAAATGCAGAATTTGATAGCGGTCGAAATTGAAATTTTTTGATTTTAGAAACAATTCAGTTTCACTCAAACTAAAGGGTTTAAGGTAAATACGTCTAGTAATACGGTTGTGTAGTCCTCCTTTATCATGCACTACTTTTCGTAACATCCAAGATGCCGCAGAGCCACAAATGACAACGACAATATTTTGTTCAACGGCCCAACTATTCCAAAACCAACTCAAACCCTTTAGAAAACCCGATTTATGAGTGGCTAGCCAAGGCAATTCGTCAAGAAAAACTACTTTTTTGTCGGGAGTTTGCTTTTGTTCTAAAAATTTTGACAATAAATAAAACGCCTCCAGCCAATCTTTAGGAGCAGTAAATGGGAAAGTCCCTTGTGAATATTTCGCAATTTGCAACATGAAATTGCGTAATTGTTCTTTTCTAGTGGCATTTTGTACACCGGAAATTTCAAATGCAATTTGTGCTCGATAGGCAGATTTGATCAGAAAAGTCTTTCCGATACGTCGTCGACCGATTACCGATATCATCTCTGGCTTTGGCGAATTTAGTGCCGATTGTAATATTTTTTGTTCTTCAATTCGGCCTATAAGCAAAGTATTTATCATCAATAAAAATATTTAAGGAGCGAAATATGCGCAAAATTATGAGTTTTCGCGGGCAATACAAAATGATTGGCCGCGAAATGTGTCAAAAATTATGAGTTTTCGCGGGCAATAGAAAATGATTGGCTGCGAAATGTGCCAAAAAAAAGGAGTTTTCGCGGGCAATAGAAAATGATTAGCCGCGAAATGTACTAGAAAATATGCGTTTTCGCGAGCAATACAATATAATTATAGGCAAATGCAGGGCTTTCATATTACGGTGCGCTGCACCTAAAAATTTTATAAGAAAATCCTGTGGGTAAAGATACCAAGCCCAATACTCCATTCGGATTTTATCCGCTAAAATACATCATTTTAAACCCCAAACATGTACATTTGCGAGTTAATCGGTGCTCCATCTAGGTTTTTGCCTAAATAACTAATGACATAAAGTACAATGCTATGATAATCCCCAAATGCTAACCAACAATAGATTAAAAAATGTTTAAAAAAATACAACTTTTAGCCTTCCTTTTATTTGTTTTCGGGCAAACCTTAACAGGTCAAACCAATGCTAATCTAGTCCGTGAAGGGGATTTTTACGGCTATAAAAATGCAAAAAATGAATGGTTGATCGAGCCAAAATATGAGATGATTGAAGCCCCTTTTTCCAATGTTATGATCGCTCAAAATGTAGAAAAACTACTCGGAGTAATCAATGATAAAGGCGATACGCTGGTGTCTTTTGAATACCAAAGCATACGAAAAATGCAAGGTAATGGATTCAATCGTGGCGGCAAACAATATTTTTTTGATGCACTTTTGGTTCAAAAAGTGGGCAAATGGGGGCTAATTGACCAAAAAGGCCAAATACTCGTACCGCTTGACTACAGAGTGGCTGAATGGGTAGATGATTCAACTGCGTTTTTTTCGACGCTTGGCCGCCAGATTTTAAGGAATAACGAAGGGCAAACAATACTCGAAACAAATTTTGACAACGCTACGCTGCTGAAGGCTAGTTTTCCGACACTCCGTTACCTCATCACGACCAAAAACGACCGAACTGGTATCGTTGATTTTTCAGGAAAAACGGTCGTGCCGTTTGAGTTTAAGAATATTGAATTTTCACCTGTGGGTAACGCCGTTGTTGTCCAAAACGAAAAATATGAACATGGAATTTGGGATTTGATGGGTCGCGAACTGATTGCTCCCAAGTTTAGCATGCTTCGTTTTTTGAACGATAGTTTTTTTACGGCATCGCTTTCTGATCGTTCAGAGATAGGGCTTTTTGATATTGTTGGCCGCCAACGAATGCCTTTTGAATTTCAAGACATCCGTATTGTGGGCTCGTCTGACCGTCTAAAAGCACGCAAAAAAGATGATTTTTACGGGCTTTTTGACACAGAAGGTCGTGCCTTAACTTTTCCAATATTGGCAGATTTTGAAGTGAATAAAGCATTGCCCAATCTTATTTTTGCAAAAGAACAAAGCGGGGAATGGCTGGTGGTGAACCGCGAAGGCCGCCATATCAATCAAGATCGTTTTGATAAATTTAGCGATGTGCAAGAGACTGGTTTTGTGGCCTATAAAGGTGGATTATCCGCTATTTTTTTACCCGATGGACAGCGGATCACACCTTTTAAATACCGAAATGTTCGGATGTTTGCCCAAAAATCGCAGACTCAAGAATACGAAAAAAAACACGGCCTCGACGCTGAAACGTATTTCGTAGGTAACACGAAAGATACTGGAGCATGGCAATTAATCGATAATTTTGGTAAGGAATACCCTTTTGAACCTAGAAAAGAGCAGCCACAAAAAAGCAAAACAGAGGAAGATTCTTGGCCACTTTTTCCCGATGATCCACAAGAAATCTATGATACTCCTAGCAAACAGGCACAATTCCCCGGCGGCGAAACAGCGATGCTTCAATTCTATGCGAATAACATAAAATATCCGTCCGAAGCCAAGAAAATGGGTATTCAAGGTCGCGTTGTGCTTCAATTTGTAGTCGAAAAAGATGGTAGCCTTACCTCATTTATCCTTTTGAGAGACATTGGAAGCGGTTGCGGCATGTCGGCAATAGAAGCCACCAAGTTGATGCCTCGTTGGTTGCCCGCAGAGCATAATGGGAAAAAGGTGCGGGCGAAAGGTGTGGCTTCAGTTTGGTTTAGATTGGAGTAAAAATGAAAAAAATGCCAATAGCGCTTAGAAGATGGTTTTTTGGTACAAGAAGTAATTATTGGAAATCATTTCGACGCATAATTTTATTTTCAAATATTAATTTCAAAGGAATGAATCGTTTTTTTATAATTCTATTACTTTTTACGCTTGTCAGTCAGGATATTTTGGCGCAAACCCTGATCCCTTTTTTGTCCAAAAACGGTAAGTTTGGTTTAGCAGACGAGCGCGGAAAAATGGTTATTGAGCCTCAATTTGATGATAACATTGAACCTTTTTTCCCAAAAACATTGTCTATTGACTGCAAAAAAAACGGCGAAATGGTGCGTGTTTTTCGTAACGGGCTTGTTATCCCAAACCCAAGGTTGATAATGCATCGTACGATACCGGTGCACAATTATGGTAGAAATAATGATATGATTGATTCCATTACTCATCTTTTGGCCTTTCAGGTGGGGCAAAAATGGCAAATCATTGATTTAAAAGCGGGTGGAAAAATGGTAGAAACCTACCAAGAAGACTATTTAAGTTTGCCCGAATGGGCTAAAATCAACACACATATACTGACGGGCGGCTCCGAATTTCGATTTCGGTATGGTGCCATGCGTATTTTTCATGCCGATGGCAGCGTCAATTTTTTGGATGAAAACCTACGCGAAATATTACCCAAATATGCCGCAGCAGGTGCCATTGTAGATGCCAATTACTTCATTTTTGCGGAAAGTAAAGACCACTTTGGGGTCGCAAATCGGAACGGGAAAACGGTTGTTGCACCTGTTTTTAGAAGTCTTGAACCCTGTGATAAAACTGGTTTTTTCATCGCCAATAAACCAAGAAATGGCTCAAATGGTAGAAAAGGCTCGTGCGGCTTAGTAAATGCGGATGGTAAGATTGTGCTAGATACCGTTTTTTCAGATATAGAACAAGTCTCAGATGCCGACCTTTTGATCGTCAAAAATATGGGTAAATCGGGTGTTTTTGACTTCGATGGCCGCGAAATTATCCCTATTGAGGCGGAATATGCCTATAGACAAAATTTTGGTTTTACGATCATTAGGTGGCCCAACAAAGTTGGTATGAATCTTGTTGACCGCCACGGGAAACTGCTTTTGGCAAAAAATGTGGCAGAAGTATCTATAATTCCATTCCCTAAAAAACTATTTTTTAAAGTCAAATCGGGTGGCTGGACTTCTATTTTAGATACTTCGATGACCGTTTTAGCACGAGATTCTGTCGAAAATTTGGATTTATTGGAAGTGGATCCACTTCTTTTTTTAGTTCGAAAACACAGTAGCACTTCCAGAAGTGAGCAATCCAGTGACCGAACAGTAATGATTCGAGATGGCGCAGGAAAAATATGGGCTGAGGGGAAATTTGATGCCGTTTCCAATATAAAAAATTTACCTTTTGACCTGCGGATGGTCTATTTGAATAGCCTAAAAGGTGTGGTGAATTCAAATTGGGCCGAAATATTACCCCCAGTTTTTGAAGAAATCATGGCCGAATATCTTCGGGAGGATACGCTAATTTGGGTAAAAAAGAAGGGGGATATACTTTTTTCTGCTTTTGATAAACAAGGTAAAAAGCGCACCGACATCACCGACGCGCCAGAACCAAACCGCGAAAGTGCTTTGCGTGTTATCGCCCAAATACAAACAATTTCTACTGGCGAAAAAATGGCCACGATATTTGATGGCACACAGATAAAATGGCCGGATTCACTCGGAAAACAACATGTTTTAGCCAGTTTTCGAAGTGAAAAAAGAGGTGCAGTCGTCGTCGGAATGAGTTCTAAACGCATGACAACTGTACTTGACCATCGTTTTCGCAGCCTATTACCTGCAGGATATGGCATCCCTGAATATACAGCGAGCGAGTTGGTTTTGGACCGTTTTACTCAATATGGGCTTTTGGTAGTCAAAAAAATACGAGATGAAAAGCCTATTAAGCCATCGGCAGCACAACCAAAATCTGAGCCAATCGAACCCGTCAGAGCAGCGCCAAATGTAAAAGAATTAGACGGCCCTGTTGAATACTCCATGGGTCAAGGCGTAGGTGCAGGCAATCCGACGCGAAAAACGGAACCCATTTTTGACGAAACCTATGGCGTTATTGATTGGGAAGGGAATTGGGTTTTGCAGCCGAAAATTAATGTGGAGTATTTGGTATTATCGCCTTTTTTGGTTGGGGAGTTCCCAATTGGAGCCAAGTCATCGAGCCACGAATTTTTTGAAAAAGGGCTGCGACTGCACCGCGTTCAGCAAACCGAAAAAGGTGTTTTTGAAGCAAATTGGCTGGCACTCGACCGTTTTTCTAGCAAAGATGGTAATAATATGAAGATCGGAAGGGTTAGGGCAGGTTCGCAGCGGATGGCTGAATATGCTTATTTTGATCAAAAAGGAAAGCCAATTACCGATTGGATTTTTGAGAACGGCCCTGATTTTTTGAGTGCTAAAAATCTCGTTCATATCTGGGAAAAAGATGCTCTGAAATCGCGTCAGGCGGTCATTGACGCAAATGGGAAAACCCTTTTTGAGTTCGGCAATACGATGACCGACGACCCTCCACGCAAATGGTCGAAACAGGATATGACCTATATGACCGTAAAAGAGTGCAAAGTCGGCGAAAATATGCCAATGGGCTTGATGGATTCGACGGGTCGCCTGGTATTGCCGCTCAAATATTTCGACCTCCGAATATTTGAAAATGACCGATTTTTGACTGCAAAAACGACGGATGGTAAATCTGTTTTGATGACCCTCGAAGGCAAAATAATCCACGAGTTTGCACCGAGCAAATCGGGTGTTTCGATGCAATATAACGGACGCGGTGCTAAACGAGTACATATAGGCCCGATCGCAGTGTGGACCGAAAAAGAGACCATCTTAATCGACGACAAAGGGAAGGTGTTACGGCGATTTGATCTGCCATTTGCAAAACAATTGCTCGATAATAGTTCAGCGGATCGCTACGTTGTTTTGATGAAAGACAAACAAAAGGTTTGGGCCGATTTTTTGTCGGGGCAGTTGTTTTTTGAGTAAAATTTGGGTGGTTTGTGCGTATGCTCGAAATGTATTGGGGGCATGCTTAATGTGCTTCGGAAAACCATTCAATCTAAATAATACATGTATATAATTATGCTTTTTGCAATTTTTTATGTCCGAACTTGAACTTTAAATGTTCATATTCGGACAATTTTTTTCTTCTATATTCTTCTAAGTTGTTGATTTTTAATGCTTTATAATGGTGGTATAGGAATTGACTTTATAACATGGTTTACCATTTATTCAATTAGGAAATATTATATTTATGTGGAAAAATAATTTAATTTTGGCATCTCGTACATTGAAAAGTAATTTTGGCTATACTTTTTTGAACTTAACGGGGCTAGTCATTGGGCTTACATCGTGCTTACTAATTGTACTATTTATTGGCCACGAGACGAGTTTTGACCAATTTCACACTAAAAAAGACCAAATATTTCGCGTTAATTATGATGTTGCTATGAGCGGAACAGCGGTGCTATCACCTTCTGTACCGGTATTTTTAGCACCAACCTTAAAAAATCAGTTTCCTGAAATTGAGGAAGTGACTCGTTTTTCTAGTGAATGGCGACCAAGAACCATCAGGTACCGCGATATTCAGTTTGACGAACCTGGTTTTTGTTATGCTGACCCCAGTTTTTTCAAAATCTTTGATTTTAAAGCCCTACAAGGCGATCTTGAAGCGGCCCTTGCACGTCCAAATGGCTTGATTATCACCCAAAAGATGGCGAAAAAATACTTTGGGAGTGCCAATCCCATTGGTGAGACTTTGAATTTTAACAATAAAAAAAACTACGAAATAGCGGCTGTTATTGATGATATTCCAGCAAATGCTCACTTCTCGTTCAATTTTCTTACTTCTCATTATAATATTGAAGATTTTGCGGCTTCCGAAACCAAGATAGAATGGAATAACCCCAATTTTGCGACTTGGTTACTCCTCCGTAAGGGTTCAGACAAAGATGCGTTAGCCCAAAAAATAGAATCATGGTTAAATCCAACTGCTGAAAGTAGCCAAAACGATGGTGGTGGAAGTCTTCATTTACCCTTGGAATCTTTGAACGCTGTCCACTTTAATACAGTGGCCTCTAATTTTGGCAACCAATTGGTGATTACCAACCCTGCATACTTAAATATTTTTGGGGCAATAGCGGCCTTAATTTTGTTGATTGCATGTGTCAATTATGTGAATTTAACCACCGCTCGTGCTACTGCTCGGGCGAAAGAAGTGGGCATTCGCAAGGCAGTAGGAGCGCAATATGGACAATTGGTTCGACAATTTTTAAGCGAATCTTTTTTACTCTTATTGCCTGCCATGATACTTTCGATAGGTATAACATGGGTGTTGTTGCCCTTGCTGAGTAACCTGTTGGATAAAAAAATTCCATTTCGACTTTTTGAAGTGCCATACTTAGCAAGCATAAGTGCTGCTTGGCTGATCTTATCTGTTTTATCGGGTTTTTATCCCGCTTTTGTATTGTCAAAATTTCGGCCAATTTCAACGTTAAAGGGTGATTTTAAACAATCGAGTGGAGGCTTAGCACTGCGTAAAGGTTTGGTGGTGTTTCAATTTGCTGTTTCAATGATCCTGATTTGTAGCACAATTGTTGTGCAAAATCAATTAAATTTCCTACAAACTACCCAACTTGGCATGGATAAAGAACAAGTGGTATTTGTTAGAGGCAATGTTGATTTAAGTCCCCAAGCAGTACCATATTGTGCAAAAATCGCAGATATAAGCGGAGTAGAGTCTATTGCAAAGGTATGGCGTTCGCCATTTGAGACGGTGATTGGTAATGGTTTTTCTCTCAATCCTACGCCTGATCCGAACGATCAAAGTGAATGGCATTTGGTTGGAGGTATTTCAGCCGATGAACATTATTTACAGACGCTAGGTATTCAACTGATTGGGGGGCAAAATTTTGATCCATCTAAAATTAGAGGGGATAGTACCGTGAATGAGTTTATCGTAAATGAGGCATTTTTGAGGCATTATAACCTAAAAATGGAGGAAGTAATTGGTAGAAGGTCGCTTTTTGGTAATTCAAGTCAACGTGGCCCGGGGACTATTGTAGGTGTGATAAAGGATTTTCACACGCATTCTTTACACGAAAAATTAGAGCCAATTGTACTATTTAACGACCCCAATTATTCGGGCTCTTCTTTAATTAGGATTGGTGCTGGTCAGGATGTTTCCAAGGTGCTGGCTCAAATCGAATCTGTTTGGAAATCCATTGTACCCATGCGGCCATTTAATTTTACTTTCCTTGATGCGCAATATGAGGCGATGTATCGAACAGAACAACAGATGGGTAAACTCATGTTATTCTTTTCTTGTTTTGCAGTATTTGTTGCGTGTTTGGGCTTACTCGGACTAACTGCATTTTTGGTTGTGCAACGCCGCAAAGAAATAGGTGTGCGCAAAGTACTTGGGGCATCTGTTGCTGGTATTACGGGGTTGTTGGCAAAAGATTTTTTAAAATTAGTACTTATTGCCATCGTTATTGCTTCACCTATTGCTTGGTATTTAATGAATAAATGGCTCTCCGATTTTGCGTATCGTATTGATATACAATGGTGGATGTTTGTAGCAGCGGGTATTATTGCAATGTTGATCGCGTTTTTGACGGTGAGTGGACACGCGGTGAAAGCGGCCTTGGCGGATCCCGTGCAGTCGCTCCGGAGTGAGTAGAAAAACATGCTGAACACGCTAATCCACGACCACAATCTTAGTCGTCTTCAACCGCTGGGCGCCTTGCCGAATTACAGCAATATACATGCCAGCACCCACCTTCGCAGGCAACACCAGTCCGCGCCCACCGTCAAAGTTCTGCTCGCTGATGAGCACACCTGCGAGATCGTAGAGCGAGAATGTGAGATCGGTGCTGTTTTCGAGACCGATACAGCGGATGGTTTGGCCTGTTTTGTAGGGATTGGGTGCAATGGTGGCGGATTTATTGTGTAGTGTTTCATTGGTGCTGACGGGAGTAATATTGTGGAAATAACTATTACAATAAGTAGATGTATCGAGTATGTTGGCATTATTTAGTGATATGTCTTTATATTCAAATTTCCCTAGATTATTTCCAAGATCAGTATATTCATTTATAGTGTTATATACAGTCGTCCAAGTTCCATTATTGTAAATTTGTTTTTCTGTACCTTCTGTGATTCCGAAGGCAATTGAATAAATGTCGTCGCCGGGTTTGTAAAAATTACGTTCTGTTATATTCCACTGATCGAGTGACCAAATATAAGTATAAACAGAATCTTTTATTAGTTGTCCGTTTGCATATTGATGCAGTCTAAGATTTGAAGGAATCAAGAATCCAAAACTGCTCTGTTTATATCCGATTATACTGTCAAGTTCAATTTGGTTGATATAAGTATAAACCGATCTAGAAGAAGGTTCCCATTCTGTTGGATCAGATAAAGAAGGATAGCTTAATTCAGTGGTGGCTAATAGATTATTTGAGGTATAAGTATTTGTGAACATTATTCTATTGTTCCATTCTGATGTACTAGTATCTAAGAGTTGGCTAATGGTAACTAATGTGTTTCCAGCAGCATCGTATTCATAAATAAGCCTGTTGCCTTGTAAAATAGCACCGGTTGCGATATCGTAATTTTCGGATTGAGCAAGTGTAGGATTATTATCTGCATTCCTTGAATAAATAGTTCGGTTATTCAGTTTCAGTTCATTATTAAATTGTAATTCACTGCGTGATTCTAGCACAAATCCACTTGAATTATTGACATAAGTATTGCGACGTTTTCCAATATTCATATTGTCTGTTGTTTTTTCCTCTGCTAAGTAGTCATTACTATCATAAGCATACATGGTTTTCTCTTTTAGAATCCAGTTTGTTCCGTCCTTGGTTGCTCTTTCGATTAAGGAGCGTTTTCCACTTGGTGTATTGTAAAAATGAGCAAATCGTGTTGTCGTTACTCCATTAAATGCATCTTCGGTTGTTTCGGTATAAGTACTTAGTTTATCCGATATGTCATAATCATAAAAAGCCGAAAGTGTGAAAATAATTTCATCTGTTTGACGATCGAAAGAGGCACAATAAGCGGAGTCAGTTAATAAAACCGGCATTCCATTCCGTTCTTGCGGTACCGAAACCGGTAATTGATTTGGTGTGATGTACGGTTTCAAATAATCCGGCAATTGCATATTTTGGGCAAAAATACCCCAAGGCAAGCAGATCGTGATGAGAATAAATAAAGTTTTGAAATTGTGTTTCATGTGAAAAGAAAATTTATGTTAAAAAAAGAGATTGTACTTGAAAGAAATGCGTATGCTGTTTTCTTTGTTAGTATTGTTTACGTGGGGCAAATATAGTATTAAGCCGCGCAAAAATTATAGCAACACAAATTTATTTAACAGAAATTATATTTATTTTTCAATATTACTGCTCTGGTATGGCCTTTTTTGATTTGCAATATTTGGAATACCCTACCTGTACGATTCGAAATTGGCTAAAATGTATATGGACCAATGACGTATATTTGCACCACAAATGAATGGTACAAATGATTACAATCTGTTACGAAGGGTTTATATATGCCTCAAGCAGGAATGAAAATATAAATTTCGCACCATGAAAAGCATCAAAAATACCCCAGCACTTGGCATACTCGCCATTTTTTTGGCGATAAAACTCGTCTTGCACCTTTGCCTCAACAGCCAATGGTCGTTCCACCGCGACGAATTATTGTACCTCGCCCTTGGCAGGCATTTGGATTGGGGGTATGCTTCCGTTCCTGCGGGTATTGGTTTTTGGGCTTGGTTTGGCGATCATATTTTAGGTGGTTCAGTTTGGGCTATTCGGTTTATTTCGACAGTTTTTGGCACAGCAACCGTACTACTCACGGGGCTAATGGCGCGTGAAATGCTCCCCAAAGCACCTCAAACAGGACATTTTGGCCTATTTTTGATCGGTATGGCGGGGTTGTTGTCGGGCGCGTATTTGCGGCCATGTATGTTGTTCATGCCCGTTGTATTCGATATTTTTTATTGGTCGCTACTTTGCTGGCTATTATTGAAATACATCAACACCGAAAAACCTGCCTGGCTGCTGTGGTTGGGCGTGGCGGCAGGCTTAGGATTACTGAATAAATATACCGTGCTGATTTGCCTTTTTGCGCTTTTGCCGGGGATAGTGTTTTCTCCTTTACGCCGCGTTTTTTCGGCACGACAATTTTATATCGCAGTTGGGTTGGCGCTACTGATTTTTTTACCCAATATAGTATGGCAAGCCGAGCGTCAATTTCCTGTTTTTCGGCACATGACCGAATTGGCGCAAAGCCAGTTTGCGCATGTTTCACTCACCGGTTTTTTGGGCGATCAGTTGCTTTTTTTTCTACCAGCATTACCCATTTGGCTTTGTGGGTTGTATTTTTTATTGTTTCAAAAAGCAGGTGTGCGTTGGCGTATATTTGGGTGGATGTACCTTGTGGTGCTGGCTGTTCTGCTGATTTTTAGTGCAAAAAGTTACTATTCTTTGGGAGCGTATCCCGTTTTGGTAGCAGCAGGAGCCGCTTTTTTACAAAGTAAAGTAGATGGTGGCGCACGATGGATACGTGTTGCTCTACCTGCATTTATGTTGCTGACTGGTGTGATCTCTTTTCCAACTTCTATACCGCTTTTTGCGCCCGAAAAAGAAGCGCGTTTTATCAAAAAAATGGCCATAATGCCCGGTTTAGAAAGTATATTGCGCTGGGAGGACGGCCAATATTACGACCTGCCACAAGACTTTGCCGATATGCTCGGCTGGTCGGAATTGGCTCAAAAAACAACCGAAACTTGGCAAAAAATCCCAAATAAATCCACCGCTGCCATTTTTGCCGACAGTTATGGTCAGGCTGGCGCCATTGACTACTTTGGTCGAAATCAGGGTTTGCCACGTGTGCTGAGTTTTAGCGATAATTACCGCTATTGGTTACCCGAACGCCTGCCTAATGATTTTCAAACCTTGATCTACGTAAACGGCGAATTGGGCGATGATATGCCCGGGTTTTTTCAAAATATCGAAAAAATTTGGGAACTTGATATGCCCTTGTCTCGGCAACACGGGGATCAAATTTACCTATGTCGCAACCCAACGCCCGCTTTTTTTGAACGGATGAACACTGCTTTTGCGCGGGCACGGACTAATGCTGATATTGATGATTGATTAAATATAATATTCAAATGTAAATAATAAAAATTTATGGCACTTTCAAAAGCAAATCCACTTCACGTGGTTATTAATGGAAAAACTTACGATTACTTGGCTTTTTATTTCCCTGGTCACAATACAGATTGGGACAATGTGTGCGGTGTTCCGTATTTTGGAAATTTTTGGGTCGAGCCGTTTGAAGTCCAACTCATGGCGCCAGTAAAAGCCAGTTTTTATACCGCCGAGGCTGCATATCAAGCCTCTAAGTGGTGGGATGATAGCGTAATCAGGCATGGGCAATTATCAATACATCCGGTCAAAAATTGATGCAGGTTTGTCGGGATACTAATGCTCAAAACCGTAGTGCTTATACCCGTGTGAACGGTTGTTCTGGTGGAGTCCGTATTGATGAGGGTCTGGTATGGTCCGATCAATACTTATTTGTCCGACAAAGCGACCATTATTGGCATTGTTTGGATTGGAATTTTAAAGAACTGACGACGATACCCTTCGATACACCGCCTCTAAAGGTAGATTGGCGTGGAATTAAAGGTTTTTTTGGTACAAAAGACGGATTAGTCCTGTTTTATGACCTAAATTGGCAATTACTCCTGAAACCCATATACGACCAGATTGAGGATGCCAATCGGAATGAAAATTTTAGCCGAAATGGTGCTCCTATCAAAAGGATGATCGCCCACACTGGTGATAAAATAATATATTTGGATAAGTCTTTTCATCCAATTTCGGAAGCCTTCGTGTATGGTGAAAAGAAAATCGTGAATGATTTTTGTATTATTTTTCAAAAAAATGAAAAATTTGGTGCTATTGACATCTTGGGACATCATAGGTTGGCGCCTATATACGATCATATCCAACACCTGAATATCGAAGGGATTCCTCTTTTTCAAAACAAATTTTTTGTCGGTATTGATGGGCGTTTCGGGATTCTGGATTCCACAGGAGCAACATTGGTGCCACTTGTTTTTAGGGATATAACATCTCCATTTCGCAAGGACTGCAACCCTTTCCGCATCGAAGGGACAGTCGATTCGATGGATGGAAAATGGTTTTTTATCAATGCTTTAGGTGTATATAAGGCTTTCCCAGATTCGATACTTTCGGCCCAAGCCTACTGGCCAGAGTGTATAGTGCGTACGGCCAAGCACGAATATTGGGTTGATATATTGGATGGTTCACTCCAACCAAGAACGATCATAAAGCAAATCAATACGAATAAGACCGTTGAAAGATTACGAGCGCAATGGGACAAATTTGAAAAGCCACCTTATCAAAGTAATAGTAATGTTGAATTTGTCTGTAATAAATTGATCCATGTTGTAAAGCATACACCCGATGGCCAATACGACCAAGAAGCACTGTTGGATACCGATGGGAATATGGTTTTAGACCGCCTAAATACCGTACTTTGTAATAAAAGAGATTTAAATTATGTACAAGATGGTTTTTATCGCCAATGGGGCGTGCCTTTGATGGGTAAATACCGATGGACTGAACAAGATGAAAGTTTGGCAGACGGGGGACTTATCCGAACATATACATGCATACTCCAAGATACAAGTATTGTGGCGCAAGGCATTTTTGAGGAAGATGGGACTTGCGTTTTACCTGCAAAATGCGGCCAAACAGTTGAGTTTAATGGCCAAACAGGGCTATATTTTGTTCAGTTTAATGGGAAACAAGATATTTTTGATGCGGAAGAAGGTACTTTTTTACCCCATTTATTGCGCTTTTCGTCTTATTTTCATCTAGAAGATGGATATATTTCGAATCATCCCAAAGGATTTATATGGTTGAGGACTGAACATCGTCGGTTGGGCTTAGTTCGGTTATCAGACGGTGTTCCGTTTTTTAAAGAGGATTGAATCCCCCCCTACTACGCTTCATTATCATTTTACCACGCTTCATTTGAATAATACAACCCTCTAAGTTGTAAAATTATGCTAATGACCCTATTGACACGCACCTTTGCAGCAATAAATAACCTATTACTAAAAATAAAAGCGTGCTGTTGTGAAATATTTTCCATTCAAAACATAAATAAACATACCAATGTTAGGCAATATTTTAATTATCTTTACCATACTATCTTTATTTGGCTTAATCTCCGTTACTGCCTCGCCGATGCCCGGCGGCGATCGGGGCGTTGGGGCTGCATTCGCGATGGTGATCTGCGTAGGCGCTTTCTTTGTGTTTACGGGATTGCTCGCTTGGGCTGCGGGTGCTCGCAATTGTTTTGATTGGCTCGAAACATCCGGCGGTGCGCGCAGCCTGCTCATCCTCTTTGGGTGGTTGGCCATTGCAGTAGCGATTTGTTCAAGTGCTGTATTCAAGGGAGAATGGCATAACGGTGAGTTTCCAGTATATTTAAAGTGGCTTTCGCAATCATATACACACTATTGGTTGCCATTCTTGGTACTTGGGTCGCTGTTTTATCTCTTCAACATGGAAAGAACGGCTGGTGCTGCGCCCGAATTTGTCAAAATACCAATAATGGCAGGTTTTTCACTGAGTGTTCTAATGTGCTTGGGTATATTCTATGGCGCATTAAAGGCTAGTGTAAAGCAACAAGCCGCCAAGGCTGAATATGCAAAAAATCAGGATGACGAACAGCACGACAAACATTTGGCATGGATTGCAGAGCAAAAGCCTAGCGATCCAATTGTGAATATTTTGGCTTTAACAGGGCGTTATCACGATGCCGATATACGCGACTCGGCGATTGCTAAAGTTAAATCGCACCCCAATTGGGAAGCAGAGATGATAGAACTATTGAGCGAAACGGAATTTGATACCGAAGTCTATCATTTTATTGATGGCAACCAAGTGGACCACCCGGAATTATTTGTTGAACCGATTAACCGCAGTATCCGTCGTGTTGCTGAGAAAATAAAAAGCAGCATTAAAGATTCTAATAACTTGCAGGACTGGCATTTTGAGCATTTGAGTCTTGAACGCCTTTTTCGGGCGATAGACGAGCAGTTTTCAGTACCTGGAGCCGATTACCGTCCAGCGGTGCAGGAATTACGAAAGGCGTTGGATACACCCAAGCCGGAACGTTTTAAGGATGTGAAATTTTCGGTGACTCCGGTGGTGGATCATTGGTTGAAGCAGCATTGATGGGTTTTTATTGGCGGG
>JBEAVK010000430.1:0-10985 GCA_041160955.1 Bacteroidota bacterium | reverse complement strand
ATTTTCGCTGCCATAGTTTAAGCATTTGACAAAAAAACACACCGATAAACATTTCAAAATTTGCAACTAAAAAATTTTTAAAAAAAATTGTGTTTTATTGACACATTTAAAAATGAAATTTTACCTTTGCCTATAACAAGCACAAGGTGGTGTTTTTATATGCAGTTTTATTGACAATAATCCATGAATAACCTGATCAGATATCCTCACGCGGCCCGAATATTAGTGGCTATTGATTGTATTATTTTCGGTTTCGATGGCGAGGAGATCAAACTGCTGGTGATCAAACGAAATTTTGAGCCAGAAAAAGGAAAATGGTCATTGATGGGCGGCTTTTTGAATGAAAATGAGGATTTAGAGCGTGGTGCCGAGCGGATTTTATACGATTTGACCGGTTTGAAGCATATTTATGTGGAACAGATTATGACGGCAGGTAAGGTAGATCGGGATCCCGTGGAACGAACGTTGTCGGTGGTGTTTTTTGCTTTGATTAATATCCACAATCAGGATCAGGAGGCCGTCAAAGCCCATTATGCGCAATGGCTGAGCCTCAAAAGAAAACCGGTATTGATTTTTGACCACGATCAAATGGTCGCCAAAGCACAGGAATATTTACGGTATAATGCTGCTTTGCACCCCATCGGATTTGAGTTGTTACCCGAACGTTTTACGATTCCACAACTCCAAAAACTGTATGAAGCGATTTATGATATGAAACTGGACCGCCGGAATTTTAGCCGGAAAATATTGTCAACGGGGCTTTTAATAGATACTGGTGAAAAAGATGATCTGTCATCTACTAAAAAAGCCAATTTGTTTAGGTTAGACAAAGAGCGGTACAAAAATAAATTTTATTCCTTTTGGCATTTTATGCCGAATCCTGGAATTGACTAAACCACCCAAATGGTTATAGTCTTTTTTTAAGGAATAGAATGTGTCAGTTTAACACATTAAATACTGTTGAAGTACTTAGTGGTCTTTCAAATCAATTTTGACGGGTTGGGCTGTTGCTTTTCCGATCTGGCTTCGTTGCTCGTCGGTTAAAATATCCCGCATTTCGCCCTCCTCGTGCCTTACCAGATAGCAAAAACATCTACCCTAACCCGTCAAAATCAACTTGAAAGACTACTTAGGTAAAAAGAGAGGAAGGGTGAGGGCAAAAAATGAAGATGTATCATAAGTACGGAGTTGAAAATGCCAACAAAATAATATTTTGATTGAGCGTAGTGTCGGCGTGACGCGCAGTCGCGCCGACACTATATCCAGACTTTTTTTGATATTTTATTTGGCCAATATGAAGTACTCAGACCAATTACCGTACTTATGATACAGCCTCTTTTAGTTCAACACCGTTCTTATGACAAATAATAATAACAATATGCTTGATTTAAAGAAATTTGAAGTTTGGTTGATTACAGGAAGTCAGCATCTCTACGGGCCGGAGACCTTGAGACAGGTCGGCGAACATGCACAAATAGTGGCCAATGCGCTCGACCAATCCGCACAAATACCGGTAACGATTACCTTTAAACCTGTTGTCACCACGCCCGATGAAATTTATAAAGTGTGTCAGGCTGCCAATACAGATACCAATTGTATCGGTTTAGTCACTTGGATGCACACCTTTTCGCCGGCTAAAATGTGGATTCGTGGGTTACAGTCACTCCAAAAGCCTATTTGCCACTTGCACACGCAGTTCAACCGCGATATTCCATGGGATACCATTGATATGGATTTTATGAACCTGAATCAATCGGCGCATGGCGACCGGGAGTTTGGGTTTATGATGACCCGTTTGCGCATCAACCGCAAAGTCGTAGTGGGCCATTGGCAGCATCCGCAGGTACACGATCAATTAGCCACCTGGATGCGTGCTGCCGCCGCACGATTCGATTGGCAAGGTGCGCGTTTTGCGCGTTTTGGTGATAATATGCGGCAGGTGGCCGTTACCGAAGGCGATAAAGTGGAGGCAGAAATGAAATTTGGCTATGCCGTAAATGGTTATGGTGTGGGTGATTTGGCGGCGTATATTTCGGCAGCAAGTGACAATGATATTCAGGCATTAATGGAAGAATACGATGCCACCTATCAACTGTCGGCACCGCTTCAAAAAGACGGAGACCAACGCGCCGCATTGCGCGAAGCCGCACGGATCGAAATAGGTATGCGCCATTTTTTGAAAGAAGGTGGTTTTAAAGGATTTACGGATACGTTTGAGGATTTGCATGGTTTAAAACAATTGCCGGGTATTGCTTCTCAACGGCTTATGGCTGATGGTTACGGTTTCGGAGCAGAAGGCGACTGGAAAACGGCGGCGCTCGTACGGGCTGCCAAAGTGATGGCGGTCGGTTTGCCGGGTGGTAATTCTTTTATGGAAGATTATACCTATCATTTTGACCCTGAAAACCAATTGGTGCTGGGTGCACACATGCTCGAAATTTGTCCGTCTATTGCCGATCACCGCCCTTCTTGTGAGATCCACCCGCTTGGTATTGGAGGAAAATCAGATCCGGTTAGGCTGGTTTTTGATGTGGGTGGAGGACCTGCACTCAATGCTTCTATGATTGATATGGGCGATCGTTTCCGCTTGTTAATCAATGAAGTAGAGGCAGTAGCCCCGAAAGAAAAACTGCCCAAACTCCCCGTTGCCCGCGTATTGTGGAGGCCATTACCAGATATGGCTACCGGTTGTGCGGCGTGGATTTATGCAGGAGGTGCTCACCACACTGTATTCAGCCAAAATCTGACCACAGCGCATTTTGAAGACTTTGCAAATATGTTTGATATTGAAATGGTCGTCATAGATGCAGCAACAAATCTCCGGCAGTTCAGGAATGAACTCCGCAGAAACGATTCCATTTATCGCTAACACTTTATAACCCATGTACGTTATTGGACTTGATTACGGCACTGATTCTGTTCGCGCATTGATAGTTGACACTGCCAATGGCCACGAAGTAGCCACTGCTGTTCATTATTATTCCCGTTGGAAAAAGGGACTGTACTGTGATCCTTCACTTGCGCAATTCCGACAGCATCCACTCGATTATTTAGAAGGACTTGAACTTTCGGTGAAAGGTGCTTTGGCTGCGGCTCCTCCCGGTGTCGCCGAAAAAATTGTGGGTATTGCCGTTGATACAACTGGCTCAACACCAGTTGCCGTTGATCGGCAGGGAACACCATTGTCGTTGTTACCCGAATTTGGGGAAAACCCCAATGGGATGTTTATCCTTTGGAAAGACCACACTGCTAATAAAGAAGCGGAAGAAATCAATACACTTGCGCACCAATGGCCGGTTGATTTCACTAAATATGTAGGTGGAATTTACTCTTCCGAGTGGTTTTGGGCAAAAATCCTCCACACGCTTCGCATGGACGAGCAGGTGCGTAAAGCGGCTTTTTCGTGGGTGGAGCATTGTGATTGGGTGTCGGCTGTACTGACTGGCAATACCGATCCGCTTACCCTGAAACGCTCCCGCTGCGCCGCTGGCCATAAAGCCATGTGGCACGAAGCATTTGACGGATTGCCTGCCGAAGATTTCCTAACTCAACTTGATCCGCTGCTGTCGGGATTACGCGAACGGCTATTTGCCCACACATTTACTGCTGATGAACAGATGGGGACTATTTCAAAAGAATGGGCCACCTGCTTGGGATTGCCGGACAATGTAGTGATTGGTGTGGGGGCTTTCGATGCCCACATGGGGGCTGTAGGTGCGGCCATTGAACCATATACATTGGTGCGGGTGATGGGTACTTCTACTTGCGATATGCTTATTGCTCCGAATGAAGAAGTAGGACACCTGCGGATCAACGGTATTTGCGGACAGGTGGATGGTTCTATTTTGCCCGGCATGATGGGTATGGAGGCCGGACAATCGGCTTTTGGTGATGTGTATGCTTGGTTTCAAAACCTCTTGGCTTACCCACTCTTGGCTTTTTTGCCTGAAAACGATGCCAATCTCTATGTACAGATGATTATTCCATCTCTTTCGGAAAAAGCAGCAGAATTGCCAGTTACCAAGACTGATAGTATTGCGCTCGACTGGTTCAATGGTCGTCGTACACCCGACGCTAACCACAACTTGAAAGGTGCTATTACTGGTATGAATCTCGGTTCGGATGCCCCCAAGGTATTCAAAGCATTGGTGGAGGCAACTGCATTTGGAGCACGTAGTATCGTTGAGCGGTTTCGGACAGAAGGGGTTGCTATTCATCAGGTTATTGGTATTGGTGGTGTATCTAAAAAATCACCTTTTGTCATGCAAACCCTCGCTAATGTCTTGAATATGCCGATTAAAATCGTTCAATCCGAACAGGCCTGTGCGTTGGGTGCTGCTATCTGTGCCGCCACCGCCGCTGGTGTTTATCCTTCTTTAAATGCTGCTCAAGCGGTCATGGCTTCGGGATTCGATGCGGTGTTTTATCCGCAACCGGAAAAAGTGCCGGTGTATGACTATTTGTATCAAAAGTACCTAAGCCTCGGTGTTTTTATTGAAAAAGAGACTGCCATCGCTTAAGAATATTATATTTATCTAATTCAACAATACTTTATTTATGCTGAAAAATACATTGCTCCTCGTTTTTTGCGGCTTTTTTCTAACCGCATTTTCCCAAAATAAAATGGTCATCAATGCCGATTTAGGCCGTGATACCATCAACAAACATATCTATGGTCATTTTGCCGAACACCTCGGCCGCTGTGTGTATGGCGGTATGTATGTAGGCGAAAAAAACACCAAAATTGCGCATACCGATGGTGTCCGCAATGATATGATTGATGCTTTGAAAAAATTAAAAATCCCTAACTTGCGCTGGCCCGGCGGTTGCTTTGCCGATACCTATCACTGGAAAGACGGTATTGGTGCAAAAGAAAAACGTCCATCCATGACCAATGTCTGGTGGGGTGGTGTAACGGAAGACAATAGTTTCGGTACCCACGATTTTTTGAATCTTTGTGAGCGAATCGGCGCTGAACCCTACTTGGCAGGCAATGTAGGCAGCGGTACGGTGCAGGAATTTACCGACTGGGTGCGTTATTCTAATCAGGCATCCGGCAGTCCTATGTCTGATCTCCGCAGAACCAATGGCCGCGAAAAACCCTGGAATGTTAAAATTTGGGGTGTTGGAAATGAAGCATGGGGATGTGGCGGGAATATGCGGCCCGAATATTATGCCAATATCTATCGGCAATACGCCACTTTTATGACCGACTGGAGCAACAGCGATCGCTTGTTTCGGGTGGCTTCTGGTGCTAGTGATGCCGACTATAACTGGACGGAGGTATTGATGCGTGATATACCGCACAATATGCTGGAAGGCGTGGCATTGCACCACTATTCGGTGATTGATTGGAACCAAAAAGGCTCGGCCACCGCATTTACCGAAGCGCAATATTTTGTAACGATGAAACATGCCCTCCAAATGGACGAAATGGTGACCCGCCATTCTACGATTATGGATAAATATGACCCGAAAAAGAAAGTCGCTTTGATTGTGGATGAATGGGGCGGCTGGTACGATGTAGAGCCAGGCACCAATCCGGCCTTTCTTTTCCAGCAAAATACTATGCGCGATGCCGTTCTCGCCGGCGCGACACTCAATATTTTCCATAAACACTGCGAACGCCTAAGGGGAGCCAATCTCGCACAAATGGTTAATGTACTTCAGGCAGTTATCCTCACCAACGAGGAAAAACTCATCCTTACACCCACCTATCACGTGATGGAAATGTATAACGTACACCAAGGCGCAGTTATGCTGCCTATGGATATCACTGTGAATGATTACATATTTGGTAACGAAAAATTACCAGCGGTATCGGCTTCTGCTTCCCGCGATAAAAACGGCAAAGTCCATATTTCTTTGGTAAACATTGATCCACTTCATGCTCAGGATGTATCTGCAATTGTGCGCGGTATCAAAATAAAAAACATGAAAGGCAGCATCCTTACCGCTGCAAAAGTGCAGGATTACAATTCCTTTGAACAACCCAACAAAGTAGTGCCAACAGCATTTCGGGGTGCTACACTGTCTGGCGAAAACTTAAAAGTTACGCTGCCGCCGGTTTCAGTGGTGGTGCTGGAATTAGAATAATGGCCTCGACGCTACTCGGCCATCAATCACTTGGGATCGTGTCATAAATTTACATGCCACAGCGAAAACCGCTGCAAATACACTTATGACGCGATCCTTCAAACAAAATAGTAATAAAATATGAGCCTGAACGAACTAAAATATGCCGCTTGGGAGGCCAATATGGAAATTCCCAAACAACGTCTGGCCATCTATACCTTTGGCAATGTGTCGGCGATTGACCGCGCTTCGGGTATCGTGGCGATCAAGCCAAGTGGTGTGCCGTATGACCTGTTAAAACCAGCGGATATGGTATTGGTTGACCTTGATAATAGGGTAGTGGAGGGCAACAAACGACCGTCTTCGGATACCAAAACGCATACTTTGTTATACCGTCATTTTCCCGAAATTGGGGGTATTTGCCATACGCACTCTACTTATGCGGTGGCATGGGCACAGGCGATAAAGGCTATTCCCAACCTCGGTACGACTCATGCTGATCACCTCGTAGCAGCAGTGCCGGTGACAGCAGTGATGACCGATGAAATGATTGTAGGAGACTATGAACTCGAAACGGGGCATCAAATTATCAACAAATTCAAAGAAGAAGGGTACTCTCCAATGGAAGTAGAAATGGTGCTTGTGGCTTGTCACGGCCCGTTTACATGGGGTAAAGATGCTGCAAAAGCCGTTTACAACGCAGGGGTGTTGGAAGAATTAGCAAAAATGGCATACCTTACACTCCAAATCAACCCACTCACACCTTCTATTAAACAAACGTTGAAAGACAAACACTACTACAGGAAACACGGCAAAAATGCTTATTATGGGCAGGATGGTTACTAACTGTTAGGACTGGGTTTTCTATTGCACGACATTTTAACTAATTAATTCTATTTTGTCAAATTAGAATAAGGAACGTTATTGGAATAAAGGTGCATTCATCTGTACCTTTATTCCAACATCGTTCCGAAGGAACATCATTCGCATAAATATGAAAAAACAAGCTATTATATTTGACATGGACGGCACAATGGTGGACAACATGATGCTCCACCACCGATGCTGGCAAAAAACACTGGCCGGTTACGGACTGGTAATGACGCTGGAAGAAGTCATGGCTAGATGCCACGGTAAGAATACCGAAATCATCGAGCGGCTCTTCCCGGGCAAATACACCTTGGCCGAAAAAGAGCGCATTTCCTTCGAGAAAGAAAGTGTGTACCGATCCATCTTTTTACCGGATTTAAAACTGATAAATGGGTTGCCCGAACTGCTCGAAACGATCCGTGGTGCTGGTATTCCAATGGGGATAGGTACAGCGGCACCAGCCGAAAATGTCAATTTTGTGCTGGATAACCTCAATATTCGGCATTATTTCGGCGCAGTAGTGGATGCCGATGGCGTGGACAAAGGCAAGCCCGAACCAGATGTGTTTTTTAAAGTAGCGGATCAACTGGAAGTGCCTTATTCCAATTGTCTGGTATTTGAGGATTCACCGACGGGTGCGCGTACCGCATTCAACGCAGGCATGTCTGCTATTATACTTACCACCACGCACCAAGAACCAGAATTTGCTGGCATTACGAGTGTATTACAATGTATTTCAGATTATGCTCATGTCGATATTTTACACATTTTAAAACAATTAAATTAGTTATGAAACAACTCAATATATGGGTATTATGTGCCACAACATTGCTGGTTATTGCCGGCTGCAAACACCCTTCTTCACCAAGTACTGCATCTGGTATAACCAAGGCTCCATTTGGGGTTTTGACCGATGGCCGTGCAGTAGATATCTACACCCTCAAAAATGCCAAAGGGATGGAGGTGCGGATCATGACTTACGGTGGCACTATTGTTTCTTGGACTGCCCCCGATAAAAATGGCAAGTATGAAGATATAATCCTGGGGTGTGATTCACTGTCGGGCTACCTGAAAGGGACGCCTTATTTCGGGGCACTCATTGGCCGTTACGGCAACCGTATTGCAAAAGGCCAGTTCGCATTAGACGGTACAAAATACACATTAGCCACCAATAACTTCGGTAACCACCTGCACGGCGGTATTCAGGGTTTTGATAAGGTCTTGTGGGACGCAACGCCCGTGAATAGCGACGAACCTTCTTTAAAACTTAGATATACTTCCAAAGACGGCGAAGAAGGTTATCCTGGCAATCTAGCAGTGGAAGTGGAATATACGCTTCAGGCAGATAATTCCCTCATTATGGATTATTCTGCCACCACCGACAAAAAAACAATTGTTAACCTCACCAATCACACCTATTTCAACCTAGCTGGTAAAGGCGATATTCTCTCCCACGAAGTACAATTAAATGCCTGGCAATATTTGCCTGTTGATAGTACTTTAATCCCCACTGGCGAACTGCGCTCTGTGGAAGGAACGGTATTCGATTTCACGCATTCGACGGCGATTGGTGCAAGAATCAACGATAAAACAGATCCGCAAATCGTATATGGCAAAGGCTACGACCATTGCTGGGTACTTTCCGAGCCTGCAAGTAAACTAAAAGTGGCGGCAATTGTAACAGAACCAGTCAGTGGCCGAAAAATGGAGGTATCCACCACCGAACCCGCCATACAGTTTTACACGGGTAATTTTCTCGACGGCAGCGTTACCGGGAAAGGCGGCGTTCAGTATGGCTTAAGAACCGGTCTTTGCCTTGAAACCGAGCATTACCCCGATGCCCCCAACCAAGCCAAATTTCCGCCCACCGTCCTGAACCCTGGCGAAACTTACCGAACCACTACGGTGTATAAGTTGTATTGATATACGCTTGGTTCAGTACACGGTTTGAAGTGTCAATTTTAGTGGGGAAAGGCAAGTTTTGGCGATTGTCAAAAATTGGGTAGGCTCAATCTGCTCGCATTAAAACCTACGATTTTTTAAGCAATTTGAAAATTTGGATAAAAAAGATACGAAATAGTAACAGCCAAGGAAGGCCATGCCAGGCCAGATCGAACCAATCCAGCGGTTGCATTCCAACAGCGCCGCCAGCTACCCAACGGAGTTTGCCCAGCAGATGTGGCTCTGGGAAAAAAGGGGCGAGTCCTAAGGTTAGGCAAGCCATTAGCACGAATTTCCAATCGTTCAGTGGTTTCATTTTCGCTGGAATGGTTTAAACATTTGACTAAAAAAACCGTGTGGGTAGGTATCCACCTCATCAAAACCGAGTTTGATATCGCGCCCGTCGCGAGGAATCCAGGCAGTGCCGAAAAGGTAATCCCAAACAGAAAGAGATATGCCATAATTAACGCCGGAAACGCCCTTGGGCAAATCTTGGACATGGTGCCAAATGTGCATCTGTGGGTTATTGAAAATGTATTTCAGCGACCCAAGTGGCAGATAAATATTGGCATGATTAAGGTGTCCGATAAGGATGGTAAACAAATGCACCAGCAAAAAATCCTGAATACCAAAACCAATCATCGCCAATGGCAAATATTCAATACTTCGATATACGATTGTTTCTCCAAAATGGTAGCGCAGGTGTGCAGCATAGCCCATTTCACGAACAGAATGGTGCACTTTGTGCATCTCCCACAGGAATGGAACTTTGTGTAGGAGACGATGTGTGTTCCATTGAACAAAATCGCGCACCACAAACAAAATGAGCAATTGTCCCCAGTGCGGCAATTGCGCAACATTGATGGCTACTAGATTTCGAATACCAAAAACATGGGCTAAAAAATCATTGAAAGCCAGCGCAACGACATTGGATACCGCCGTGTAGCCTACCAGACCAAACAAGAAGAAATTGAAAAACATATAAAACGTATCGAGCCAAAAATCCTCCCGGACTTTGGGTTGGTTTTTCCGCCAAGGGAATAGCAATTCCAAGGCATATACCAACAGTGAAATAGCAATTAGCCAATAAAAATAGTTGCCCCAGTTTGGGTTCAGTACTTCGTTAGCCAAGTAAGTTGCATAGCCGCTGAAACTTTGAGAGAAGGTCTGCCAGTAAGTCATAATTTATTTGAAATTAAGTTTTTGAACAAAAGATCAAAAATCAAGGACAAAAGTATGGGATGTGCAATTTGTACGACGTGATAAAAGTCACAGTGCTTTTTTTGTTGTTTTTTGCGTTTAAAAAACACCTAAGAGAATATTGATAAAAAAATTTAAAAACCAATCATAAATCACCCCAAACCCGCTTACATTTGTCCTTGTATATTTAAAAACAGTTTTTAAATATACAAGGATAAATATGATTATTTGAAAAATAACCACCGAAATCATGTAAAATACTGCATATTTTCCAGCAATAGGAATTATGGAGCCAAGGCAAGTTGCTAAAACAACATTGGCTAAAAACCTGCAAAATCTCCTTGACAAACCCAGCATTTATTTGGAATTGGATGAAGATTTAATTCGGCTTCAAAATGCACAGGCATATCTCCAATCGCACCAAGAAAAATGCGTTATTATTGACGAAATACAACTAATGCCCCGCCTTTTTCCATTCCTGCGGGCATTGATTGATCAACACCGCGTACCTGTACGTTTTTTGATTTTAGGCTCGGCATCTCCATTCACCATTCGGCAGAGTTCCGAAACACTGGCTGGTCGGATTGCCTACACAGAATTAGACCCATTATCACTTTCGGAAATCCAATCTACTGGTATTTCGATGCAATAACATTGGTTTCGTGGTGGTTTCCCCAACGCATTACTTGCACCATCGGATGAAATGACCAAAAAGTGGTTGCGCAATTTTGCCAATACACAAAGTTGAAAAATTTTTTGTGCGAAAAAGTTAGGCTAACTCGTCGTACATTTATGACAAAAATATTAAAAAATAAACGCCTCTCGCGGGTGATAGAACGCCTATATTTGGCACTCAAAATCATACAGGCAGATTTCGTATTTGAAAAACAAGTACGTGA
>JBEAVK010000398.1:0-4065 GCA_041160955.1 Bacteroidota bacterium | reverse complement strand
AGCGATCATCCTTTGGGTAAAAAATACAACGGTGCAGGCGTAAACGTATTGGTACGTGATGATGGTGCAGTAGGCCCTCATATCGATTTCCAAGGTCGTTTATTCAACCAAGATGGCTCGGACGCTCAATTAGCAGGCACCCACGGTGATGGTGTTGCAGGCATTATTGGAGGTGCAGGCAATATTGACCCCACTAAAAAAGGTATGGCCGCTGGAGCCGATATTTTTGTAGTCGATTATGTTAATAATTTCCAAGACGCTACTTTACCACTGTATTTGGATAAAAACGTTACGATCACCAATTCTTCCTACTCCGATGGTTGTAATGCGGGTTATACATTAGCTACGCAAACTGTGGATGAACAGATTTACCAACACCCTTACCTCATGCACGTATTCTCAGCGGGTAACTCTAATGGATCCGATTGTGATTATGGTGCTGGTGGCCAATGGGGTAATATTACAGGTGGTCATAAAATGGCAAAAAATGCTATTGCAACTGCTAATCTAAGGGTAGATGGTGCTATTGAGCCGTCATCCAGCCGCGGTCCAGCGCATGATGGTCGTTTGAAACCAGATATTTCAGCACATGGAGCCGAACAAAACTCTACCGATCCTAATAATGAATACCAAGTTTTTGGTGGCACTTCTGCTGCGGCTCCCGGTATTGCAGGCTGCTTAACACAGTTAACACAAGCCTACCGCACGCTCAACAACACCCCTGATGCACCTGCTGCTTTGTTAAAGTTGGCTATAATGAATACCGCCAATGAAATGGGCAATATCGGCCCTGATTATATTTTTGGATGGGGACATGTCAATAATTTTAGGGCACTAAACCTATTGGAATCTAACCGTTATACGTCTGGCTCCGTAGAAAACGGTGCGACAACAACGCATACCGTTGCCATTCCATCACAAACCAGACAAGCCAAATTAATGGTGTATTGGGTAGATCGCCCATCGGACGAAAATACAGCCCGTGCCCTCATCAATGACTTGGATATAACAGTTACTGCGCCAAATGGCACTATTTATCGCCCATGGCTACTGGATCCAACCCCCAATGCCACCAACCTTAATACCCCCGCAACTACTGGCCGCGATTCCTTGAACAATGTGGAGCAAGTAGCCATCGAAAATCCTGTTGCAGGCACCTATACCGTAAATATAAAAGGTTTTGAAGTCCCATTTGGCCCACAACCTTATTACCTCGCTTGGGAGTTTTTGAACGACCGCGTTCAACTCACCTACCCTGCTGGTGGTGAAGGATTTATTCCCGGTACCAAAGAATGGTTACGCTGGGATGCGTATGGCAATACCGAAACCTTTACATTAAGGTACTCTTTGGACGGTGGAAATTCATTTCTCCCGATCATTGGAAGTATCAATAATGCACAACGGATGTACGAATGGACAGTTCCAAACACAACTAGCGGCAATGTAAAATTGATGCTGATCCGTGGAGCACGTCGCGATACAACAGATTTCCCACTTACGATTGCGCCACTTCCGACAAATTTGGCGGTCGCTAAGGTTTGTCCCGATTCCATCACCCTAAGTTGGACTAAAACGGCCAATGATACCATAGCGTATGATATATATACACTTGGTGAAAAGTATATGGAACTCACGGGCACAACACCACTTGCAGCGCAACAATACACGATTCCAATTATCGACGCAGCAGAGGAATCTTGGTATAGCATTCGTTCCAGTAAAGCATCTGCGGGTATCGTAGGCCGCAGAACATTAGCTGTCAATTGGCCCGGAGGCTTATTATCTTGCCCACAGCAGTTTGATGCCGCTGTACTGAATCTCATTTCGCCGGCCGGCAACGCTATTGTCGGTTGCGGTGCAACGAGCAGACCTGTCACGGTAGAAGTGACCAATCAAGGTATTAATGCCATATCAGGCGCAACCATTTCTTATAGTATTGATGGTCAAACACCTGTTACTGAAAATCTGCCCGATATTGCACCAAACGATACGTTGACCTTTACCTTTGCTACCCCTATTTCATTTACTACAAATGGTCAGTTAAGTCTTGAGGTGAGCGTCAATCTTATGGGTGATAATTTTACGAGTAATAATAATAGAACACGTTTATACACCGTAGTGGCAGAATCAACCAATAGTGCATTTTCAGTTGGATTTGATGACACTCCCGTCTTACCTAATGGCTGGAACATTATCAATGAGGATGATCTAGTGGGTTGGGCCGTTACACCCAATAATGTCATTGGCAGCGATAATATTGCAACAAAAGCCCTATTCCTGAACCACTTTTCGTATAATCCTGCGGAACAACAAGAAGATTATTTGTATATGATACCGCTGGATCTATCCACTTTGCAATACCCTACCTTGGTATTCGACTATGCGCATACGCTATACGATAATAACTATACTGATGGTTTAAAGATAGAAGCATACCCCAATTGCGATTTGGGTGCTACTCCAGTAGTAATTTGGGAAAAAACTGATCCAGATTTAGCCACAGCACCAGCGCAAACAACATCGTTTTTCCCAACAACAGCCGCCCAATGGAGCCAACAAGCCGTTTCATTGAGCCAATTTATTGGACAAAGTGTAGTTTTAAGGTTTACTTCCATCAATGGATTTGGGAATAATACTTTTTTGGATAATGTCGGTTTGAAAAATGTAATCCCTACTTTCCCAATTGCGCAATTCAGCGCACCTGACACGATTTGTAGGGCCGATACTATTTCAGTTGTTGCAGCACCTAGCCCAGGTTCGGATGATGTTTATGCTTGGAATTTTGGTTCTACTGCCCAGCCAACTACTGCCAGTGGCCCTGGCCCACACACCGTGATTTATCCATTGCCCGGCAATCGTACCATCCGACTCATTGTGAGCAATGGTTTTGGGAAAGATACTTTAAGTGAAACAGTAGTGGTGCGTGGCTTCCCTACTGCCGTTTTCTCTCAAGTATTGAACGGTCTTACCGTTAATTTCACCAACAATAGTGCCAACGCAGACTCGTTCCTTTGGGAATTTGGAGACGGCAATACCAGTACCGAAAAAAATCCGTCGCATACTTATACTACCGCCGGAACTTATACAGTGACACTCCGTTCTATCAATAATTGCAGGGAAACGGTTAAAACAACAACCATTACATTAACGAGCGGAACAGTAGAGCAAACAGGGTTAAATAAGGTGCAAATACTACCTAATCCAAACAGCGGACAGTTTCAGGTGGCCATCACTAATACCAACGATCCATTGGATATTCGTTTACAACTATTCGATGCCACAGGTCGATTGGTAAAGGAGCAAATACCAGGTTTAATTGGTCAGGAGACAAGAATTATCGCTTTTGATGACCTGCGTTTGCCTGCTGGCAACTATCAATTGAGCATTCAAACTGCAAAAGGTAGTGTTGCTTTTGTGGTAGTGGTGCAATAATTTTTTTTCAGGTTTGTAATTTTCTTGCTTTACCGCTGGATATTTATGGACTCAGACAAGTATCTTTTCGTACGATTCCCGCCATTTCCAAAGTAAATAACCCTTGCTTTGGAGTGGCGGGAATATGTGCAGCATAAATGAGGCAGAGGAGTTAACCCGCATTGAGCCTACCGAATAACGGATTTTATCAGTACACACACTTTCTCTCACCAAATGGTACGCCTTTTTTCCTCGAGTAATTATACCAAGCAATGACAATCTTAAAAGACGAAAATTATCATAATGAGTGATTTTTTTTAAAAACCATATACAAGCGTTATCAATAATGTAGCATCTTGCATCGTAAAATTAATACGTTAATACCTGCGTTCAATTATGCAATTAATTATGCCCAAATACTTATCTATTTAATTACTTACCCATTCATGAAAAAATTTACACCTTTTTTACTACTTGTGCTGGCACTTTCCATCGGATCAATGCTATTTGCACAGCCATCTTACAAAGTGCACTTTGCACACGGTACAGAAACGTTTGAAGTAAATTTCAAAACCGAAAAAAACAAAACTATACCTGCTACAGATATTACACAAGGTTACTTTGCGCGGTATGTCCAGTTCAATACACTGCCAT
>JBEAVK010000089.1:0-16241 GCA_041160955.1 Bacteroidota bacterium | reverse complement strand
GATTGAGCGATAACTACTCCAACACAAAAAGCAATATCCCCGAAGCCATCAATAATAGCCCTGTTACCAGTCCTGCATTGTGTTCCCAGGCGTGCCAATCTAGTTTTTTTAGGCCGTTGATCGCCAATTGCATCCATATCACCATACCCGCCACAGAAGTAAGGCAATACACCAGCGCAATTTTGAATACGAAAGGCCAACCATAAGGGCCAGCCGCTAGGAAATATCCTTCAATTTCGAGACAAGGAGAAAAAAACATGGACACCGCCAGCGAGACAATAATGCCCCAGCGCGTCGTTTGTTTGTGCAAATGAAAATGATGGTGGTAATAATGCTGGTACAAGTAATAGCCCCCCAAAACCACCAATAACGCTGGCGAAAACCAATGCGTAAAAGTATGCACCCAATTGGACAGTTGAGCACCCAAAGCAGCAATCGTTACACCGAGTAGTACAGTACTCAGTACATGCGCCAAACCTACCAAGAGCGTAATGCGCAGGGTTTTGGCAGATGACCACCCCTCCTGCTTGCTCACGGCCAAAATAGGTAACCAATGGCTTGGAATAAGCGCGTGGAAAAAACTCAACGTTGCACTCCCTACCAGTAGTGTGTACATAAAATATTGTTATTCAGTAAATTAGCGAATAATACAGCCTCCTTCGGGCAACCATTCTATTTGAAGCGGTGTGCCGCTTTTGAGCCATTGTACCAGTTCTGGGCCCAAGAGATTGGCGCGCCATCCATCCAGGATGCTGGCATCAAAATCGGGATGACTACTTTTTAACTTATTGAAATCGCCACGTGGAAAAAGTAATGCCGCACTAATTTCATTGTCAAGACACTGCTTTTTTACAAAATGGTACAGCAATTCGTAATGCCATTCCAGTTCAGGATTATCGGGCGGTGCACCGGGAAGACTATTAATGATCTCTATTTCGTGGGCTTCTGCGGGTGCTTTCCAAAGGGCTTGCCATTCTGGTTGATATTTCTTCCAAGCATTCTCAGGAAGGGTGCGATTGGCACGTACAGCACCCGAACCATCTTTTAAAGCACGCAAAATAGCACTTACGTACCTACTTTGCAATACTTGCTCCTTAGGGATATTGAGTTCAGTTGCACGTTGTCTGCGCCATGCATAGATGCGCAATAAAAACACCTGCTCTTTACGATCCAACTGATAGATAAAATCGCTGGAAATGGCTTCTTTATAGGGATCTGCGGAGAAAAAATCACCGTTTTCCCATTTCATACTCTCCTCTTTGGCCCATTTGGCACGACCTCGGCGCTCCATTTTTGCGGTTAATTTCTTGTATAAATCTGGTAAATACTTAACATCCTCAATCGCATAATTAAGTGCTTTATCGTCGATTGGACGTGCTTCCCAGTCTGCTACAGTATGGCTTTTGGACAAAGAAACACCGAGTTCGCGCTCCACAATTTTGCCAAAACCCGCAGGATAATTATAGCCCACAAAACCTGCTGCGATTTGTGTATCGAACAAATTAACAGGTACCGTTCCAAATAAAATATACAGGATACGATAATCATTATCGCCAGCATGGGTAATTTTTAGCGTTTCGGGATCTTCTAATATGCGAAGAAATGCCCCCAAATTTTTAACGCTTAGGGTATCAATAAGCAGGATACCGTTTTGGTGTACCACCTGCAACAAGCACAACACGGGGACAAATGTTTTTTCCCCTACAAATTCCGTATCAAAACCAATCCAAGGTTGCCCTTTTAGTGGGCCTAATTCCCGCTCAAAATCTGTTTGATTATCAATATACCTTATTGGATAACTCATTATTAACTTTATACCTTACTGCGATAAAAAGCCGCAAGGTCGGTCAAATTTTGGATATTTGTATCAGAAATACCCAGCCATTTTGCGGCTTGTTGAAATAACTTTGCTTTTTCTGCTTCAAAATCGCCCAAATCCCGAATTGCACCCGAACCTGCCGACTTCGACAACTTTGCGCCAAGTGCATCTTGGAGTAACGGATGGTGGCTAATTCTTATCGAATTGAAGGTATGGTATCCGGCTATTTGGGCCAACCATTGCTGCACAGTGGATGTATCTTTCAAATCTTCCCCCCGCACAATATCGGTAATCGCAAAATATACATCATCGCAAATACTGGCCACATGGTACGCAGGTTTACCATCGCGGCGACGTACAATAAAACAAGGTAGTGGACAATCTTCGGGCGTATTTACACGCCAAGCGGTATCTGTATCGAACAATCCAATCGGTTGATGTTTAAACGATTCGGGGTAAGCACCGTTAAAAGCCAACAAGTCTTTTCTCGATTTTTGACAAGGAAAAACCATATTTTTATCGCGTAAAACGGCCAAAAACGCTTCATATTGGTCTATTCGCTTCCATTGTGACCAGTTTTGCTCAAAATCATCGGGGCCACTCGGCCCTTCGTCCCATTCAATACCCAACCACTCCAATGTTCTAAAAATATCCTCGACATATTCCGGTCTTTTACGATCCGCATCAATATCATCAATACGGAGTAGCACGCGACCTCCTGAGCGGCTTTTGGCCACTACCGTATTGATAATAAAATTGATCGCATTACCCGCATGCAAATAGCCCGATGGAGTGGGCGCAAGGCGGGTTTTGATGGGAGTTAGGTTCATAAGGAGGCAAAGGTAAAAAATCCCCCTAGAACTTGTTTAGTTTAATTCCTATTCCTATTTTGTCCGTAGCCACGGATTTTCAAATCAATATAATCGCCCAAATAGGGTAATTTATAACCTTTTGCTTCGCATTCTTTGATATAATTGGGTGTAACGCCGTGGATTTTAGCCGATACTAAATCGTCAAAATCTATATCTTTCAAACCCATATCGCGAAAATCCCTTAATTGACCCGCACTAACACGGTGTATGCGCATTTGAACCAAATTTTCCTTATCCAATGGCCCAATATTCATCTGTTTATACTCATTGAGTACGGATTCATCTACACCATGGATTTTGAACTGTAGAAGATCCTCAAAATCAAGTTTTCCCATTCCCATATTTTGGGCTTTTTTTACAAAATCAAAGTCTAGACCGTGGATTTTTGTAGAGAGTATATCGTCGAAACTAAGTTTTCCTAACCCAAGATCTTGCACTTTTTTGATATAATCGCCATCAATACCGTGGATTTTGGCCGTCACTACATCCTCAAAACTCAATTGGCCAAGCCCTAGCCCTTGTACACCTTTGGCATATTCCGGTGTAATGCCATGAATTTTTGCGGTCATAATTTCATCCATGTCCAACTTACCAAACCCCATTTGTTGGCATTCTTTGACGTACTCCGCGCTGATATTGTGTATTTTCATACTCGTAATATCATCCAAATCGGCATTGCTAGGCAAAATACCTGTTGACACCGCCGAAGAGACATACTCCGTACTAATACCGTGGATTTTCATGGAAACAATATCCTCAAAACTCAATTTACCCAAGTTCATTTTGGCACAATCGTCGATAAACTGAGGGTCAATATCGTGAATTTTGGCAGCAATCATATCTTCTTCCGACAGTTTACCAAATCCAGTCGCGTTCATTTGCTCGATAAAAGCAGGATCAATGCCGTGAATAGAGAAACTTTTAATGTCATCCAAACCCATATTACCATAACCCGCTTGGGCAAATGCGGCAATACGTTTTGGGGAAACTTCATGTACTTTCAATTCTACTAAATCTTGTACAGAAATGTTCTTTTTACCCAATTTATTGGTCATTTCGACGTATTGATCGACGGTTTTGGTATCCAATCGAAAAACGGCTAATTCGGTAAGGTCGTCTTTATTGGTGATTTTAAAGCCTTTTTGTTGCATATTGGCCACGTAATCGGATTGAAAATTGGCAAAAAAGCAATGTAAGAGGAGGTTATCATCCGCATCTTTAATACCGCTTTGTGCGAGGCTGGTTTTGAATGCGTCATTGGGTGTAAATTCGTAGCGACCATAGCCGCCATTATCCTCAATGGCACCTTTAAAAACAATATTACCGGCGGGTCGAACCATCGAAAATTCCGTTTTATCAGCGGCAGCAAGGTTCAAATTGGTAAAATCAGATTTGGGGTAGCAGTCGCCAATCATCCAATTGGAGCGTCGGGTACGGCTCACAAGGCTCAGACAGACACTGTCTTTTTCAAAAGTAGCCTCCCATACGCCAGAAGTAGCCATTTGCGCTTCATCGCCGTACGAATTAAAACCTTCAATATGGTTAGAATTATAATATTGGTGTATGTGTTGACCAAAAGCCAATACGGCGATTGAGCATACCACTAGCGCGGTGGTGATCCATTTTTCCATAGCGTTTAATTTAAAATTTTGTTGTGAAAAAAGCCGTTGCACGCGGTGCATCAGTTGGCCTTTCCGATCTCCGGCAAACCCTAAAGCGGGCGACAAAGAAGTAAAAGCCATTTCCTGAATCGTTACGAGTGCTTTGGCGTAATTGAGTTTGTTGCCCAAGAGGGCGATAGCCATATCATCGCAGGCACTTTCTCGCTCATTGCGCACCTGAGCAGAAAGCCACCAAACGGCGGGATGGTAATAAAAAAGTGCTTCCACGAGGCTTTGTAGGATATTAAATAAATAGTCGCGACGTATAATATGAGCCAATTCATGGGCAAGAATAGCCTCCACTTCCCTTTCGGGTAAGCGGTTGATAAATCCGATAGGGAATAAAATAACGGGTTTGAGTAATCCGATCGTAACAGGAGAACGCACCAAGGCCGACTCCAAAAGATCGATTTTATGTTTAAAATTTGCTTTTTTCAATAAATCCTCGAGCATTTCTGTCCAAAATGGATCAGCGTGGAAATTCATCCTTTGTTTTAAATAATAGACATACGAAATGCCCGTCATAACGCGGAATAGACAAATAGCCAGTCCCAACAACCAAATCATAACAACCATGGGCAAGTGCTGCTCGAAATAGCCTCTAAAACTCGCCGAAAACGTATATTCTTCCTCAAAAACAGGTCTTTTTGCAGCCACCACAACGGGATCAACCACCGTTTTGGCAAAATTGGAAGGTGCTGCTTTTTCGGTATTGGTAGCGGCCTGAATACCAGCATCCATTTGTTCTTGGATGATATGTTGTTCATAGCCCACATTAGAGGAATAGTACATAAAGGTGGCTACCGCTACAATAAGCATCGTAAATAATGCACCATTGGCCAACCAATAGCGTTGTTGTGCGCTGCGGTTGCGGTACACAAAAAGAATGATACCGGTGATAATTGCGATCAGAGTAATTTGCCAGATCGAGTGTAAAACCGTCCACCCAAGGGCATAATCGAGGCTTTTAGAAAAGATGGTCATTGTTTTTGTTGTTCTATTTCTTGAATAAATGCTTTGATTTTGGCCAATTCCTCGGGGGTAGTTTGGCCACTACCCAATGCGCGCAGCACCAACGAATAAGCCGAACCTTCAAATGCCAGATCTGCCAGTTCTTGTACCACTTGCGCTTGTGTTTCTTTTTGCTCTTGAGCAGGCGAATACAAGTGGTTACGCTCGATGATCTCGCGGGTGAGCAATCCTTTTTCCATCATCACCTGCATTTGTTTCAATGTAGTGGTATAGCCCACATGTTGTTCGGGGTTGCGGCGGCTATTGATCAGGTCGTTTACATAACGTACACTTTCGGGGTATTTAGCCCAGAGTGCTTGAAGAATTTCCAACTCTGCGTCTGTTGGCGTGGGTATTTGTTGCTCGTTCATGTCGTTACGATTTTTATCGTAGTTAATGGTATAAAAAAAGGCGGATTTAAAACGCCTGTAATTATGGTTGAATTATATTGATGGTACAAAGGTGCTACGATTTTTATCGTATGCGCAAGTTTTTGCTACGATTTTTATCGTACATTAACATATGAATAAAATAAAAACTTATAAATATTTGATTTTCAATACAAAATGTGATTTTATTTTTTTTTAGATTTTATAATTGAGTAGGAAGATTTTGCTGGAGTATTTTGGTGGTGGTGACGGTGCTGCTATTGTTTAGGTTGGCAAAGGTAATGCGGGTATTGCCTAAGGTGTGTGGTTGGTGCTTTTTTGTGGTTGTGTAGTAGTAAAAAAGCGTGCCGCTACTTTGGTGGGTAGCGACACGCCTTTGGGGTTTGTAAATTTGTATTTGAAATAGCCATACGCAGATGAGTATCTCAGGGGCAAAGACCGCTATCGAAGCGGGGGGTAATATCTTACATATCACTAAAAGTGTAGGGAAAGGTCAAATCATCACTCTTCCCAACCCAAACAACATCTTCTTCTACCCCTTTAAATAGTACAAAAGAAGATACAATATGGATGATTTTATTCCACGCAAGTTTTTTTTGAAAATTAATAGTGCCTTTTTTCGACGTTATAACAAAGGAAACATGCTGAAAACAAATCCACAATTCTGATAATTGCCACAATAGCCTATTGTTAATATCATCTTTTGTGCACATGAAAGATACTTCAAAAAAATCTTCTGTGACATTCATACTATTAGCTATTGAATTAACCATATTTAGTTGATTAATTAAGCTATTCACATCTTCTTCGGGTCTGGCAATTTCAACATATAAATTTCCTTCAATTAACGCAATGTGACTTTCTAATAGAGCAATTAAATTTGTTCTAATGAAATAATAATCTCCGTTAAACTTAATTGAACAGAGATTATTCCTATGTTTTTTATAATTAGTATTGACTTCCTGCATTATTTTAATGTATTGAAAAATGGGGGCTTAAAACTGGATGGATACCAAAGTGTAAGCATTTTCGCTAAGGATTGTTTACCCATTCCCAACTGTAATCCATCAAATACGCGCCGCACGCACCAAAAAAAAAGGCGACACACCATCGTGCACCGCCTCCTTTTATTTAACAAAATCCATTCAAATGAGGAATTATCTATGACGCTTGCGGGAGTGTATTAAGATCCCTAAAGAGTATTTTTTTTCTATTGAAGTACAGTATGTTTTCGCGTTTGAGTTGGTTGAGTACGGCGGTCACCATTTGGCGGCTTGTACCAGTCACATCTGCAATATCTTGGTGGGTCATATTATGCTTGACCAATGTTTCTGTACCGACGAGTCGTCCTTGTTCTACCCCCATTTGGTACAAGTATTCTAAGATTCGACTTTTAGAGTCCTTGAGTACCACGCGCTCCAACTGGTGTTCGGTATAGCGCAATCGGTCACCTAGAAAATGGAGTAATGACTGTGCAAAAGCGAAATTTTTACTGGAGATAGTGATTAAAGTTTGAGCGTCCAACTCAATAATTTCGGTATTTTCTTCCATAGCGTAAGCATAATCGCGACGCAACAGTTCACCTGTGAGGAAAGATTCGCCGAATAGCGTGCCTGGTCGCACCATATACTTAATGATATCCTTTTTTTCAGAGTGGATCGTCACTTTTACAGAACCTTTTGTAATGGTATAGGCTTTGTTAGCATTGTGGCCCGGTTCGTAAATGGCATCATTTTTACCAAAAACAAAAACCGCAGATGTTTGGTTGAGGAGTATTTGTTCCTCTTTTGTTAAAATAGAAAACAATAAATTATTTTCTATAGAAGGCAGTGGTGATTTACTAATAGTCATAAGAATTATACAAATAGTCGATTAAATTGAATTACAAGGATTAAAAAAGAACATTTTACCAACTATAGACAATTTTTCTTTACAAATCCCCTAGTGAAAATAAAAAAAAATACGACCTTTGCATATAGGTATGAAAGAAACTGATTCACTCTCCGATGAAATATTGGCCAAACGCTTAACCGCTGGCGATAAACCCGCATTTGATGTGGTTTTCAAACGGCACTATAAGATGGTGGTTAATGTCATTTATAAATATATAGATGATGCTTCTTACTCCGAGGATTTAGCGCAAGCAGTCTTTGTAAAATTGTGGAACAACCACCAAAAATTGGAAATCCATACCTCTTTGTCATCGTATTTACGCAAAGCGGGTATTAATGGCGCATTAAATCATATCAGCACCAAAAAAAGGTTTATTTTTAGTGAGCCCGAAAAATGGGAGGCAGAATTGCTCGATACTTCCGCAGAAGAAAATGAGCAAATTCACGAAGAAGAACAGTTGGAACTACAATTACATAAAGCAATTAATCAACTTCCTGAAAAATGTAGAATTGTTTTTAAACTGAACCGTTTCGAGGGGTTTTCACACAAAGAAATTGCTGACAAGCTGGATATTACCCCAAAAACTATCGAAAATCACATGACTAAAGCATTAAGGCTGCTTAAAGAAGCCATGCTTCGTAGTTCCAATACTTTGATACTACTCTTATTAGTCATAAAAAAATTCATTTAGGCAATAGGGGATTTTTTCACCACTCCTGTCTTTAAAGCGTAACTTATTTACTATGCAATATCAAGTATTCATTTCGCTCCTTGTAAAACGCTTCAACGGTGATATCACCGCAGAAGAGTTGGCACATTTGAATGAATGGCTAGAAGCAGATCAAAAACATCGTCAAATCGAGGCATCTTACCAATATATTTGGGATAATGCAAAAGATTTGAGTACAAAGGAAGAACTTAACCCCGATGTAGATGCTGCTTTTGATAAAGTAATGCTCCAAATTAAAACAAGTACACCTAAGCCAAATACAGTTTTCGGTTTTGCTTATGGCCAAATGGCTCGTATGGCGGCTGCAATTGCATTTTTGCTTTGTGCAGTTTGGGGTTACCAAAATTTAAAAACACCCGATGTCGTAGATGCTGTGGTAAGTGCAGGGCAATTGGACAAAAAAGAAGTTCTACTGCCTGATGGAACTAAGGTTTGGCTCAGAAAAGGCAGCCAAATTACTTACCCTACAACTTTTGCCAAAGATCTACGCTGTGTTGCTTTAGATGGAGAAGCCTATTTCGATGTTACCAATGATACACAACGCCATTTTTGTGTAACTACAAAAACAGGTGAACGATTTGAAGTATTAGGCACTAGTTTTAATATAAAACAAAGCGAAAATGGCACTTCATTGCTTGTAAAAACAGGTAAAGTCCGATTTGATTTGGACGAAACTAAGAATGGTAAGGTTATCGTCGCAGGTAAGGTTGCTTTCCACGAAAAAGCATCTAATCAAATAACTGAAAGTCCAGTCCAATCCTTTAACGAAATAGCATGGCAATCTGGCCATTTGGAATTTATAAATGTACCAGTCCAACAGGTTATTGCTGATTTTGAGTCGTATTTCAATATCAAAGTTCAACTCGAAAATCAACAATTACTCCAATGTGAATATACATCCCCTAAGGTGTCTAACGATATGCAACAAGCCTTGGCTAGTTTTTGCAATACATATCATCTGAAACTTATTAATCCCGCTCCCAATCAATATCTTTTGAAAGGTGGCACTTGTCTATAAAAGCGTGTAACACTACTACCAAATTTTCTTTTATTACTGTCATGAGCCGCTCCGAATGATTTCGGGGCGGCTTTTTTTTGTACTTGCGTGCAACAATGATTAATCTACTATTTTAAAACCATCCTCGCTTTCCACTAAGATACCCTCTTCGCAAAGATAACTTAATGCAGTTGTAACAGTTTCATGTTTTTTAGGGGAAAATGCTTTTAGTATTTCTTCAAATGGTAATGGCTCTACTTTAAGCAAATCTGTAATTTTTCTTTGATAGGCTTGGAGCGTTTCTTCATTGAGATCTGCTTCGTTACGGCCAGTACATACATCACAAATACCACATTTTTCGGAGCGCATCTCTCCAAAATAGGCGAGTAATTGTTTGCTTCGGCATTGCTTGCGCTCGGCGTATAGGATGGAAGATGCTACTCGTTTATAGGCATTTTCTCGTCTAAAATTAAATTTTTCTATGTCAATACTCAAGTTTTCCGCCGCTACTCGCTCGCGAAAGAAAGTAACTTGTGGCTTTTCATTGCGCGGGTAGTAGTCCAGAATATTTTCTTTTTCAGCATGATGGATTACCTTTATTACATTATCTAAGGGCGTTTTAAGCAAATTGGCAATAGTACCTTCACTGATCTCTACAAAATCATGCTGGATACCTGGATATTGCCGGAGCAAAACTTTAATGACAGCATCTGCTTGCTTATTCCGAATTTGGTAATCATACAGCGTTTCACGGTTGCACTTAATCAGTAATTTGGATGCAGTAGCGGCAGCATCCGTTTGTGCGATCCAACCCTCTTGTTCTAATAATCGCAATGCAGCATGGGTAACAGGTTGCTCCAGTTTGTAGGTGTGGCAAAATTGTTGGAAATCAAAATTGACACTCTCCCCTACCCCACTTCCAATGGCAATTTGCGAATAACTGCCCAATGCCTGATATATACGTCGGATCAAATCAAATGACGGATATGAGGCTTCAAAAAACTTGCGCAACTGGTCGGCATCTGTTTCAGTATATAAAAGCACTGCATACGATTTTTTACCATCGCGCCCGCCGCGTCCTGCTTCTTGGAAATATGCCTCCAGACTATCGGGTAAAGTAAGGTGTACGACCAATCGTACATCTGGTTTATCAATACCCATTCCAAAGGCATTGGTACACACCATAATACGCGGATTGCCTTTGATCCAAGCCTCTTGTTTTTTATTGCGATCGTCAAGGCTCAGTCCTGCGTGGTAAAAATCGGAGGAAATTCCTTTTTTTCGCAGCAAATCCGATATTTTTTGGGTATCGCCCCTACTGCGCATATAGATAATACCCGAACCAGGTACTTTTTGAAGAATATCAATGAGTTTATCGTATTTTTTGGTTTCGTATAAAACGGAATAAGATAAGTTGTCGCGAAAAAAACTTTGTTGAAAAACTTTTTGGTTTTTGAACTCTAATTTGTCTTGTATGTCTTGCGCCACCGTTGGAGTGGCAGTAGCGGTAAGGGCGAGAACTGGCACGCTGGGGAGTAGTGCTCTGATTTCGGCAATTTCGAGATAAGGCGGCCTAAAATCGTACCCCCATTGACTGATACAATGCGCTTCATCAATGGCGATTAAGTTGACATTCATGCGCAAGAGCCGTGCTTGTGCCAAGTCTGTTTTTAAGCGTTCGGGGCTCATATAGAGCAGTTTATAGGCTCCTTGGCAAGCATTTTCAAAAACAATATCAATTTCCTGTTTGCGCATACCCGAAAAAATAGCCACTGCCGGGATTCCTCTTCGCTTGAGGTTATATACTTGGTCTTTCATTAGGGCGATCAATGGCGAAACAACAATCGTTACTCCTTCTTTACAAAGGGCTGGGACTTGGAAGCAAAGCGATTTACCGCCGCCAGTAGGCAACAAGGCAAGGGTATCAGTGCCATCCAAGACAGACTGGATAATGTCTTCCTGCATAGGCCGGAAATTGGCATATCCCCAATATTGTTGTAAAATGTCGCGGGGTTGGGCTGTCACGGTTTTTTTGTACTTAAAAATACTTTTTTTGACCTGCAAACATAGTTAACATTTAAGAAGAAGGTAAGTTTTTTTTATTTGAGTCATTCTTTTTAACAAAACCTTTCAGATGTGCATGATATTTTACTTAAATTCCTTGATATATATCTTTGTCATCAAGAAAAACATAGCAATAGTAATAGGTCCAAAAATAAAACCTACAAATCCGAATAATTTTAATCCCATAATTACGCCAAACAAAGTAATAAGAGGATGAGTATGCCCAATTTTTTTCAAAAACCACATACGTGCTAAATTATCCACAGATCCAATTACAACCATTCCATATACAAATATAAAAATAGCCTGATTGACCATGCCTTTTGAGAACAGCACCACTGCAAGTGGTATAAAAGCCAGCATAACCCCTAAAAACGGTATCATTCCCGCAATAAATGTCAAAAACACCCAAAACCAAATATCCTCCACGCCAGCCAATGTATATCCAATAAGTCCAGCAGTACCTTGTACGATACCCATCAAAGGGATACCTAAGGCGTTTGAATAAACGAGTTTATTTAATTCATCTTTAAAGTATTTGATATTTTCGTCTTTCAGGGGCATCCAGTTAAAAAAGGAGTGTTCCATTTTTTTAGTTTCTGTAAGCATAAACCATAAAATAAAATAGGTAATCAAGAGCATTAGTAATCCAGACAAAGTAGCATTCAGGATAAGAGAGCCTTCCTGAATAAGCCATGCCGATATACTTTTAAGTCGTTCTGATGTGATTACTTGAAACCCAATTTTGGCCTCCATTTGCTGTACAATATTTTGAAAATTTTGCGCAATTTGATCTGCGTTTTCAATACCTGACATGAGTTCTATGCTCAGCATTTGAAGGAGCATTGTCATGGGCATGAGCAGTCCTAAAAATGAAACTACCAGCAAGAGAGCAGCAGCCCATTTGATCGGCCATTTATGCCGCTCTATGAGGTATGTCATTGGTTTTTGAAGGAGCAAATACAAGGTATAAGCACCCAATAAAGCAGAGATAAAGGAGTATAGATTCCAAAATATAAGCACAAATAATGCAGATATAAGGAGTAATAACAGGATTTGCCGAATTTGAGCGAATGGTATCATGGGTTTTGAGTTACCTTAAAATGTTCTTTTATACCATTTGTAGCCTTCAAACCAAATTACAGATAGCCATCCAATACCGCTGCTAACTATTAACTGTGATAGTTTTAAGGATTCAAATTGGAAGAAATGAGCTAACGGTTTAATGTATAACAATAGCCCCGCAAGAGCAATAGTAATACCAATAATGAATACAATAAGGTTATTTTTGTTTTTCATTGAAGTGAACATACTATAATAGAAGGAGCGATTCACTAGCGTCAGAAAAATATTAGCCGAAATAAGCACTAAAAAGACCATTGCACGTGTAACAGACTCGTTATAACCCGACTGCACTGCATATTGGTAGCAAGCAAGCGTTCCTGCCGTAATCATTAACCCTTGTATAATGCTGGTTGTCAGTTCTTTCCAGTTAAAAAAAGTAGCAGAAAATGGGCGTGGTTGCTGCTGCATAGCATTCTTCTCGATAGGTTCATTTTCGTAAATGATCGAGCAGGTAGGGCCCATTACGAGTTCTAAGAATATGATATGACTCGGGAAAAAGATATTGGGGTAAATCCACCCAAGAAACAACGGCAACGATACCGTAAGGATAATAGGAATATGTATCGAGATGATATACTGGATTGCTTTTTTGAGGTTGGCGTAAATTTTTCGCCCCATAGCCACCGCATCCACCATTTTGGACAAGTCATCTTCCAATAAGATAAGGGAAGCGGCTTGTTTTGCAATTTCTGTACCTTTTTTTCCCATAGCAATACCAATATGCGCGGCTTTAAGTGCTGGGCCATCGTTGACCCCATCGCCAGTCATGGCCACTATTTCGTTTTGGGCTTTCAGGGCATTGATGATTTTCAGTTTTGCCTCTGGGTACATTCGGGTAAATAATTGGGTATCCATCACCGTTTTTTGCAAATCGGCTTCAGACAACTGCATGAGTTCGTCGCCTGTGATACTTTTTTCATATCCTCTAAATCCAATTTGTTTGGCGATGGCTGTGGTGGTTGCTGCATTGTCGCCAGTAACGATCTTGACCTTAATACCCGCTGCATAGAAATGCTCCAATACCTTTTGGATATTTTTTTTGGGTGGATCGTAAAAAGCCACTAAGCCTATAAACTTAAACTTGAATTCTTGTTGTGTTTTGGGGAATTGGTTGCCTTCAAAGTCTGCCACGCCTACGCCTAGCATTCGATAGCCTTCATTAGCCATACTTTCCATAGCGGCTAATATCTTATTTTTCTCGGTATCGGTCAGGTTTGAAACAGCCATTATGGCTTCTGGAGCACCTTTAGCGGCAATAATGCGCTCACCGCCCTGTTTTTTCTCAAAAAGATGGGTCATCATAGGCGGTTGGCCACCTAGCGGATATTCGTGTATCATTTTGAAACTGGGTCGATCATCCACCTCTGCATGTTTGGTATAAGCATCATGCAATGCCGACTCCATAGGATCGAATGGAATAGGCTCGCTTGCCCACATTGCTATACGAATCAAATCCTGCTCCGCACCGCTACTCACTTGGTTGGCATCCGTGATATTTCCAGATTCCAGCACAAACAATTTGGCTAGGCTCATTTTATTTTCAGTGATGGTACCTGTTTTGTCCGTACAGATGACTGTTGCACTACCCAATGTTTCTACTGTTTTCATCTGTTTGACCACAATACCCATTTTCATTAATCGCCACGCCCCCAGTGCCATAAAAGTGGTAAAAGCCACGGGTATTTCCTCTGGTAAGATACTCATTGCCAGCGTGAGTGCTTGGAGGAGACTGTCCAAAACATCGCGTGTATTAAGGTAATTAACACCCCAAACTACTAAAAACACCACAGTTCCTGCTATCACCATTTTTTTTACAAAATTATTGATCTGTACTTCCAATGGTGTTTGTTCCTCCTGAATACTTTCGAGGCTTTTTCCTATTTTCCCTATTTTTGTTGCATTACCAATAGCGGTTATAGTAGCAATAGCCAAACCGCTGGCCACCATAGTGCCACTATAAATTAAATGATCTTCCTTATCCTTGTCTTTAAAAACCGCAAAGGATTCGCCAGTAAGGATGGATTCATTGACAGAAAAGTCGTTAGAATGTACAATAATTCCATCCGCAGTAATAAAAGTACCTTCCTCCACCACAAGACTATCTCCTACCACCAAATCTTCGCTATTTATTTCTACCCCCTCTCCCCCACGGATTACCTTGCACTTGGGTTGGCTGAAATTTTTTAGTTTTTCTAAGGCATTACGACTTCTGGAATTTTGGTACAATGAAATACCCGACACCAATACAATAGCACAGGCCAGAAAAATGCCGTCCCCAATTTTTCCACTTACAAAATAAATAGAGGAGGCAACCAATAGCATCAGTACCATAGGATCTTTTACAAACCCTTTGATGGCCTCCCAAAACGCATTTTCTTTTTTGTATTCTAATGTATTGGATCCATGCTGTGTTCTTGAAGAAAGTACCTGCTCTTCTGTTAACCCTTTAATATTGAAATGATTAGATAGCATTTTTTATAATGGTGGATATAATAATGTTTTATTCATGGCTGCAAATTTAAGTTATTTAAAGCAGAGTACTATCATTTATAACACGTCCTTTCAATCATTCATACCAATATCCTACCTGCCCATTGCTGGAATCATTCGTATTAGAGGCGTTCACCGAGAAGCCCAACTTTACCGCGCCAATGGTAAAGTGTTACCTTCAATGTATTTGACCAAAACCGCGCTTATGTCGCGCTAGGGTATCGCCTGCCCAAAATTGGCCGATTGGAATTGGGCTATATGACTCAGTTGAATTTCCACTAAATAGGCACGCACAATACTGGAATATCGGAGTGATTCGCCGTATCTTCGGTTAGGCTACCAAAAATCAAATGGGAAATGCCTCGGCGTTGGTGTGTGGCCATTACGATAAGGTCGGCATTATTTTCCCTTGAAAACTCCAAAATTGCGGCTTCTTCGTTAAATACATAGTTCTTTGGGAATAAATCCATTTTTACCATACCCGATTTTGTACAAAGTTCTGTTGCTTTAGATTCAATATCTTCCACTGCACCGTAACTGCCAACGACATTAACATATAATATTTTTACACCAAAATGAAATTCTTTTTGCCAACGTGCTACCTCATTAAATGCCTCTTGTTGATCAGGATGGAGTGTAGTAGCCAACACTACTGTTTTTAGATTAAAATCTTTTGCCTTTTCTGGCACGACCAAAACTGGACATGGAGCAACACGAATCACCTGTTCTGTATTGGATCCCACAAAAAATTCAAGTGTACCCGTAGCGCCTTTAGTCCCCATCACGATCAGATCGGTCTCGTCTTCTTCGGCAATACGCTTTAATGTTGTGTGCAAATAGCCGTTCTCTATCCGAGTTTCAAGATCAAGGTGAGCAAATTTTTCGGGGATCGTTAATGCTCGTTTTAGAATCCTCAAATCGGTAGCGGCGGATGAGGCATAACTATCGAATTCTGTGCTATCCATCATTATGTATTGATCGGGTAAAGTAGCAAAGTATGCAGCGGCGGTATTAACGTGTAAGATTTCAATAGGCGCACCTGTTTTTATTGAAATTTCAGCCGCGAACTGGAGCGCCTTTTTAGCATTTTCAGAAAAATCGGTGGGTACTAGGATATTTTTCATGATTATATTTTTTGTTATAATTAATTACTATGTGGCAATAAGTATTTAGACAAAAGTCCGGCTAGA
>JBEAVK010000033.1:0-5334 GCA_041160955.1 Bacteroidota bacterium | reverse complement strand
ATTTGGCGGCCTTATTTTGCCCCTCTTTTCGTTATTCATCGGTTGTTTAGCACCACTAAACGCCCTCTTCATGCCTTAATAGTGACAAAATCGTCTCCCCAAATCTGTACCTTTATTTAATGCTCATTCCTTTGATAAATTCTTTGGACAAAAATGGGGGGTATCGTAGGCGATTTACAATGATAAAAATCAATTATGATGGTGATATTTATACTTTCGATAAAAATAGTATTGCTATTTTTTATTTCAAAAACTTTATTCCTTGCGACTTGTTTGATCTATATCGTTTTTACTTTTTTATTTTAAAAATAGTACAATGTAAATTGTGCAGAATCAGTTTCGTATAATGTCTAACATACCAAAATTGTCGGGCTTCAAACTCCTGCCCAAATTTTAGCGGCTCACAAGAAAATATTTCAGATGTATAAAAATCTACGTCTCCTCTTAGGCGATCAACTCAATATCAATCATACTTGGTTCAAAGAAAATGACGGCGAATCGCTCTATGTTGTTATGGAGATTTTGCCCGAAACGGGGTACGCCAAACACCATATTCAGAAAGTTGTTGGCTTTTTTCTGGCCATGCGCCACTTTGCACAAACTATTGAAAACAAAGGGTTTAGTGTGAAATATTTTAAATTAGATGACAAAGATAATGCCCAAAGTTTTGAGCAAAATATCTTAGATTTAATCCAAAAACACAAGATTCAAAACTTTCAATACCAACTGCCCGACGAGTACCGTTTGGATATTTTGTTAAAAGACTTTGCTCAAAAAATCAAAAGTACCGAGGGGGTATCCACCACCGTTTTTGATACAGAACATTTCCTCAGCACACGCGACGATTTAGCCACGCTTTTCAAAGGTAAAAAGACCTATTTGATGGAAAATTTTTACCGTAAAATGCGCATCAAACATAATCTTTTAATGGAAGCGGATGGCGTAACACCCCTCGGTGATCGGTGGAATTTTGATGCCGAAAATCGTAAAAAATTACCCAAAGATATGTCCCTTCCGCCCGCCAAACATTTCTATCGAGAGGTATCGGACATGGTGGAAATGCTCGAAAAAATGGGCGTAAAAACCATCGGCAACATCGATAAAAAATACTTTGATTGGTGTACATCCAGGGAAGAAGCGTTGGCGCTGTTAAACCATTTTTGTCAGTTTCAACTCATTCATTTTGGTACTTACGAAGATGCTATGACCCAACGGGATACGCTTTTATTTCATTCAAAATTGAGTTTTGCAATGAATATAAAATTGATTTCGCCGTTGGAAGTCGTTACACAATGTGTGAATTATTGGCAAAATCATCAAAAAACGATTGATATTGCGCAGATTGAAGGTTTTGTACGGCAAATTATTGGTTGGCGAGAATACATGCGGGGTGTGTATTGGGCGCAGATGCCCGAGTTTGCTACCCTCAATTTTTTCAACCACCAAGCCGACCTTCCAGCGTGGTTTTGGACGGGCGATACCCAAATGAATTGCTTGAAAAATAGCATCGGTCAATCGCTTGATAAAGCTTATGCACACCATATCCAACGGCTTATGGTCACGGGTGCTTTTTCGCTACTTTTGGGGGTGCATCCCGACCAATTAGACGAATGGTATTTGGGCATTTATATGGATGCGATTGAGTGGGTCGAAATTACCAATACACGCGGTATGAGCCAATATGCCGATGGTGGCATTGTGGGTACTAAACCTTATGTTGGTTCGGCAAATTACATAGACAAAATGAGTGATTATTGCCAAAATTGTCATTACGATAAGTCGTTGCGATATGGTCATAAGTCCTGTCCATTCAATAGTTTGTATTGGGATTTTTATGATAGACATCGGGATAAATTGGCGAAGAATCCAAGGATTGGCATGATGTATCCAATGCTGAACAAAATGTTGCCCGATGAGTTGGAAAAGATACTGACACAGGCGGCTTTTTACAAGGGAAATGTGAATAGTTTATAATAGACATTATACAGCATTTACGACTCTAATTCTATATAATGTCTAATTTTAAAATCTATTTTAGATGAATAGCCTCATTTGGAATAACATGCTTCGCCAAAATGCGTTTGCCGTTGATTTTACTTTCATCACTTTTTTTTATTGTCCACAGTTGTTCCGTCGCTTTTCGAGAAGCCGTTTTTAGGTCAATAATGGGTTTAAAATAGTCTCTTTCGAGGTCGAAACCTAGAAATTGTGCGTCCAATTGCGTCATTTTCGACGGTTCGTGGATAAATTTTGTAGGCAGATTTTGTAATTCAGACACCCATTTTTTGATAAAAACGCCTTCAGGATCGTGTTTTTCTGAGTTGAGTATGGGATTATAGGTTCGGATGGTGTTCACGCCCGTTACGCCCGCTTGCATCTGAAATTGGGAAAAATGAATACCGGGCTCATAGTCCAAAAACATTTTAGCCAAATGCCCTACACCCGCTTGCCACGGCTGCCAAAGCGTATGTGTGAGCAGAGAGACAACCATTGCCCGCATCCGAAAATTAAGATAACCCGTTTGGCGCACGCAGCGCATACAGGCATCAATGAGTGGAAAACCTGTTTTGCCCTCTTGCCAAGCGGTTAAAAAAACGGTATTGGTTTCCGTCCGCATATCATCATACGCACCATTCACATTTTGAAATTCCATTTCTACTTCACTCTCAAATTTTTGCATGAAATGGTCGCGCCAACGCAATCTTTCCAAGAAATTTTCGAGATTTCGTTTACCAATTTTGTGCGCGTAAAGTTGCGCATACTGATACACTTGCCGACTCGATAAACACCCCCACGCCAAATAAGGCGAAATGCGCCCACAATGAAACCGAGCCGATTCGGGTTTGGAGATGTTTTTCATGTACTCACGCCCCCGGGTTTCCAAGAAAGATTTGAGGTATTTCCAAGCCGTTGTTTCACCACCTTGTTGAAAGTTAGGATTGCGGTTTTGGATGTCAAAAGGCAAGGCAGGCCCTCTCAGTATTTCGGTGAGTGATGGCGTGATTTGTTGGTTGAGGGGTAGTAGTTTCGATAAGTCGGGATTTTGTATGGGTAATTTGGCTATTTCGTACCAATCATCTTTCCACGTTTTGCGGTGGTTCAGACCTCGGTAAATGCCGCTCATTTGGCTTTCTTGCCAATTAATATCGTATTTTTTGAACCATTTTTTCAAGCGTTTATCTCTGTCAAAAGTGAGGTTTGTGCCTATTTCTTCATAGGAAAAAACAGTATCAATTTGGTAATTTTCTAATAGTTTTTCAAAGATAAATGCTACTTCATTATGGCAACTCAGTATGGCTAAATCATTTATTTTCAAATGATTATTCATATCAGTGAGGCTTTCATATACAAAGCGATGGTGCCGAATATCGCTATCGTAATGTTGCATGACACTAGGCTCGAAAGCGTACAACAACAGCGTTGGCAATCCATGCTGAACGGCCCGGTGGAGCGGCTCGTGGTCGTGTAATCGTAAATCCCTCTTAAACCAAACGATGTTGATTTTTTGCATCCTCTTTAGCGTTTTCTAGTTTTGTTAAATGCTTTCCAAGCCAATAAATATTTGACAGCCAATGACTTGTGCTCGCCCCAAACTTCGGCAATTTCTAGCATTTGGGCTTTCAATTTTACATTTGGGTTTAATCCGTAGCGTTTTACCATGATTTCTTTTAAATGAAAATCGTCGTAAGGAAACACATTGGGGCGTTCCAAAGTGTAGAGTAAAATCATGTCAATCGTCCATTTGCCAATACCTTTGATGGACGACAGTTTTTCCACAACTTCCTTATCACTTAACAATGCCCAATTGATTTTGTTGGCGGTGAAAAATTCAATCATCTGTTCTATTGTCTCCAATTTACCAATCGCAAATTTTGAGTTGGCAAAAGCCGTTTTTTCAAATTCTGGAAAGTTGTCTAAAGTCAAGCGTTCAATATGCGCCGATTGCAGCATTTTTTGAAAAATCTTCTTGGTGCTGCGGTAATGAATTTGTTGTTCTAAAATACAAGACATGAGGTCGTGGAAAACATCGTTTGTGGAGATGATTTCGGGTTTCGGGACGACCTCAATAATCTGTTTTAGTTGGTCATCCGCGTTGGACAAATATTGTGCATCTACTATCATTTTATAGTCTAATTTCCATTTAATGCATCAGGATCGTCCTCTTTCAGTTGTTGTTTTATCAGTACCTTGACGTAGTGCCGATTGCGCCGTTCTTTTTTTGCATCCGACCTTTTATCATTGCGTTTATCTTGTACAATACGCTCCAAGTCGTTCAAATCCTCGATTTCTTTTACGTCATTGATGGATGTTCTTCTAGGCATGGCATTTGTATTTTAAAAATATATTTTACGATATTTTGTAAGACATTTTAATCCAATTTAAAACCGCGGTTGTCAAGTCGTCCAAATCGGTTAGACGGACATGTGCTTCGTATTTTCCCGACCATTTTACACATTTAAAAATGGGAGGCGTATCCAAAAAATCAGTCCGATAAAACTTAATATTCAGGGCTTTCTGCATCGGTTTAGCGACCAAAAACGTTTTTTGATGCGTAAAGACGATGCAGTTTTTAGTGGGACTAAACAACACGCCTTCCCAATCCATCACCTCCACCAGCAAGGCATCAAAAAGATAGGATACCATCGGCTGCTTACCTTCAAAAAGCGCCTCTAGTTCAATCTTTTCGCAATAGTGCCATTGGTTGGGCGTACGCAAATTGCGTTCACATTTTGGACAAATCCACATACTTTGAGGTTGATTTTAGTTTTGTAGTAACATTTTAAAGATCGTTTTGTTTTTTAACGATCTTTGTTGATCTTAGATGTTCAGCCGCCGCTTATCTATCATTTCCTTCTTCCGCAATTTAGCCTGCGCCAAAGCCGGGCGTAACATTTCAGAAACTTTCGTCCATGCCTCGTCCTTGTTTTTAGCGGACGAAATCCACTCTCCTGGGACACCTTGTATTGCAGCCAGCGGCAAATCCTGCCAGTCCGTTTTGCGGAGCATGACCGGAACAATGGTTTTTTCGCCCCTGTGGTGGGCCTCCAATGCTGCGCCGAATTCGCGTTTGTAACAAAAATCGGAGGCCACAAAATCCGCGCTGACCAAGCAAAGCACAATGTCTGATGCTTCCAATTGTTGAAAAATGACCTTTTCCCAGTCGCCGCCCGCCTCGATGTCGCGGTCGTCCCAGATTTGTAGTTTTTGCAGCCTGATGAGCGGGGCGAGTGCCGTGCGCAGTTCTTTTAAATATTCCAAATCCTTGTGCGAGTAGGAGACAAAAGCCCGCACCGGTATTTGTTCTGTTTCGTCGCGCATCATGGCTTCTTCCAC
>JBEAVK010000285.1:0-21981 GCA_041160955.1 Bacteroidota bacterium | reverse complement strand
CCGAAGTATTGGAGGGGAGAATATAAGGTGTAAATTCGTTTTGTTTGTCGGACATAAGTCAAAAACTGTTTTAGGTGTGAAGCAAGGTGTTTAGGAATTGGGCGAAAGATAGGATGAAATTGTTGGAGAAAAAAATAGGTACCAAATTTTTGGTGTAAACTATCTATCTTATTGGCGAGTTGGTATATTGTCGGCGTAACTAGCAGTCTAAAGTCGTGAGATTAACCGAATCCTGACCCTGATAGGGGTCAAACATGAATAGGGGGTTGTGTAAAAAGGTCAAAAAATCAGAGAAAAAAGCGCGGACATAACGACCTTTGTGGTTCTGAAACAAAAAAGCAAGTTACATCCGCGTATGCTGGCAAAGGTAGAAAAAGTTAGAGAAATAAAGTTCAAAAAATACGACCAAAATCAAGTGCTTCAAGTACCGATAAACGTATCGAGCCTGATTCCGTCTGGTCATTTGGTACGGATAGTGAACGAAGTCGTTGAAGATATAGATATGTCGATTTTGGAACAGTACTATACAGGCGGCGGTCGTAGCCCCTACCACCCGAAGATGTTAATAAAAGTATGGATATACGGTTACTGCGAGCGAGTGTACACAAGTCGTCGCCTATCCAAGGCACTTAGGGAGAACATCCACTTTATGTGGTTGTCAGGAAACCAACATCCATGTTTCAAGACCTTAAGTGAGTTTCGTGGGGAACGGATGCAGGCCATGATAGATATTGTGTTTAAGCAAGTCCTTCTTCTTTTGGTCGAATCGGGCTATATTGATATAGGAGACCTATATGTGGATGGCTCGAAGTGGGAGGCAAATGCCAACCAGCATAAACGTGTATGGCGGGCGAACACGGAACGCTACAAAAAGGCGGTAGTGGAGCGCATAGACTCCTTATTGGAAGCCGTAAAGGTCTTACAACAGGAGGAAGACAAGGCACATGGTCAGGGTGACCTGCGCGAGTTGGGACAAGGCGATCAGATCACGGTGGTATTGAACAGCGTGACGGTAAAGGAGCATTTGGTGGCGTTGCATAAATTGGTGGAACAAGAGGGGGCCAAAGAACAGTCTGCGAACAAAACCAAGATGAAGGAATTGTCCCGTTTAGGTAATAAATTGGCGAAAGAACAAGATAATTTGATAAAATATGAGCGTCAAGAAGTGATTTTAGGGGATAGGAACTCTTATTCTCACACAGACCACGATGCGACGATACTAAGGTTGAAGGACGATCGTTTGCTGCCTGCGTACAATGTCCAGCATACGACCTCCAAGCAGTACATTGTCAACTACACGATTGCTCAAAACGGCTCGGACAGCCCCACACTCCCCCCGCACCTAGACAAAATGAAGGAACGGTTCGAGGGGTTGGACATACCGGAACAGACAAGCCTTGGCGCGGATGCAGGCTATGGTAGCGAAGAAAACTATGCCGATCTGGAGGGGCGGAGTATAGAGGCATACGTCAAATATCCATTGTGGTATCAGGAAGTGAGTGGAGAGTTAGCAAAAAAGCGATTCAGACGCGAAAACTGGAACTATGATGCCCAATCTGACACCTATATCTGCCCTAATGGACGTACGCTGGCATTTAAAGAAGAGGCAAAGCGCACGAGTAACAACGGGTACGAAAAAACAGTCCGTATCTATGAATGCCAAAGTTGTGCAAACTGCGCTTTTGCCGCTGATTGCAAACAAAGCGAAACGAAGAACCGTACTGTTATGCACAGCGAAAAGGGCGAAGCATACAAGGCAACTGCTAAAGAACTACTTGAAACAACGCGGGGAAAGGAGATTAGGAGTAACCGATCCATAGAAGTGGAAAGCGTCTTCGGAGACATAAAATACAACATGAAGCACGATCGCTTTATACTCCGGGGCAGCCATAAAGTGTATGTGGAGTACGGGCTATTGTCCATTGGGCACAACCTCAGAAAGGTATATTGCAAAGAATCAGGGATCTGGGCGGAGCAGTATGCCCAGCGGGCATCAAAAAAAGAAAAAATGGCTAAAAAAAGAGATTAAACACTCTTTTTTACTTGAAAATGCCCTAAATAAACTGTTGCAGCACGCCATTTTACCCAACGGAGTGCTGCAACACCTAAATATAAAAAAAAAATAAAATTAAATAGAAAAAGGGGGCGTGTTTGAAATTTTGACCTTTTTACACAACCCCAACAGACAACAAACAATATCAATTACCGAATAATAATTTTTCCTGTTCCTGATATTTGACCATCCTGTTCAATACCAAATAAATATACCCCCGAAATTAACGCATCTTTGCGCAACGTAAACCAAGGTGACGTGCCTTGTTGTTCCTGCACGAGGCTACCCTGCAAATTATATACTTTCAAACGGAAATCGCCGGACGTTTTTGATATGCCTTTTAATGTAATTACGGCTTGAGTGCCCATTGGATTTGGGACAACTTGTACCTCATATTTTGGCTGACGGGGTTCCCATAAGCCCACTGTCACAAAATCCATACCCGTTCGGTGTATTGTTTCGTTGGTGATAATTGGCTCATTAAAATCAAAATAAATGGCCGCTTTATTTGGAATTACAGTTGCTAAAGGCGTAGAATCCCGTACCACAATACTAAAATTGACAAAACCTTGTGAACCAGCCAGATTTACGTTGGAATCGGGTAACATAATACCTTTAAAATCAAAGACTAATACATTTTCGCCACCAAATTCAAATTGATAGGGATGGCTGCTTACGCCTGTCCGGAGCGAAATCGGATCGAGCCACGGCGACAATGTATCGCGGATGACTACGGCAAATGCAGTATCTGTCCCTGTATTTTGGAAACGAATTCGGTAATCTAACCGTGTACCGGCTTTGATAAAATGTTCGTTGCCATAACCCACCGGGAAGCCCTGCTTGTCGTTAGGGTCGTAGGAGCCAGTTACCACATCGCAGAACGTAGATTGCCAAGGATCTTGTGCAGATGTAATAAATTGGTTGACCCATCCCGTACTGAAGGGGCCTGAACTGCTACAGCCTTCTATTGAAAGAACGGGTAACCGATTACCTGGGAAAAATGGCTCCTGTTTAGCCTCCAAACGCCAAGTGCTACCATCGGCAGGTAATTTGACGATCATAGAATCCTGTACGGCAAGTGGTGCGGTCTGCTGCATATAGGTCATTATTCCGTCCTCAATCACGATATAGTCCAAGGCTTGGTTCATAGCACCCGTTCCGATGTTTTTTAGGACGAATTGGACAGAATCCCCTAGGCATTCGGCACGTAAATCTACCTCTGCCCCAGACCAGTTTGGATTAATCCTACAAGGTGCATTAGGGTAAATAGTAGCCGTGGCGCAAAGGGTTTGGCCGAGTGCGGCGTTGCAAGAAATGTAAGTATTGACCCAAAATGTACCACATTCATTGGGTGCTACTGTGCCAAGATTGAATCTGAAGGTATTAGAGCCGAGTGATGTGTAGGGATATTGTGATGAAATGACGCTCATGTTGCCGTCCAATTCCAAGTCGATATAGGCACTATCGGTAACAAATGTGCTGTTATTGCACCAAAGTAGAGAAATATAATTGTCTGAAAAACAACGCCTTAAATTGTTAACGGCAATATCTATGGTCATTTGATTACAATCTGGTGTAAGCCCTTGTACTGCAAAATTGGCGGTGGCGGTATCACCCGGTTGCGGCACATTGACAACGATTGAATTTGGCGCACACAATACGGCTGGTAATGAAATATCGGTCGCAATGGTCACCGTATAGGTATTGCCTGATGCTACCCGAATCGTATAATTCCCTAAAGAATCTGTGATGCCATAAAATGTTTGGGTATTACTTTGAGCCCGTACAAACCAATTCCCGATACCCTGTTCTTCTATTTCACCAATACAGTTGTAACTGGTATCTGAACGAATAAATCCGGTGATATAGGTGCAAGGATCTGGATTGGGTGCTATGTCAAAGGTCTGTGCTAAAGTACAACCATTTGCATCTGTAACTGTAACCGTATATGTACCCGGTTGGAAATTGGCGGCAGCAGTAGTAGCACCATTATTCCATAAATAGTCAAATGGTGGTGTTCCCCCTAATGGCTGGACACTAGCAGTGTTTTCGCAGGATGTGGATGTGAGTACGGTTACTGCTGGTTGAGTAATAGTGGCACAACTTGTTGACATACATCCATTTATATCAGTAGTGGTTACACAATAGGTACCTGCTGGTAAGTTTGATAGATCTTCAGGATCGCTTGGTCCTGCTAAATGCGACCAATCATAGGTATAGGGTGATGTACCACCAGCAACTGTTACGTTGATAGCACCTGTATTTATTTGGTTGCAACCTATATTTGTTACAGAGAGTGAGATTGTTGGGCCGCCTGTATTTGAGACCGATGCAGTGGCTGTTTTGGTACAACCATTTGCATTTGTTGCAGTTACGGTATATACACCTGCTGTAAGATTATTGATTGTTGCAGTAGAATTGCCATTACTCCAAAAATAAGTAGTTCCTCCGGTTGCTGTTATACTGCCATTTAATCCGCCACAAACTGCTTGTGTCGTGGTCAAATTTACTATTGGCAGAGGATTTACGGTCAAAGAGCGTGTTGCTGTCGCAGTACAGCCACCGGGGTTTGTAGCTGTTACCGTATAAGTTCCTGCTGTACTTACTGTTGTTGATTGCGTAGTTTGACTATTTGACCATAAATAAGTTGCACCTCCTGCCGCCGTAAAAGTAGTTGCACTTCCTGCACAGATAACATTATTACCCGTAATTGTTGCAATCGGCAAAGGATTCACCGTCAAAATACGTGACGCTGTTGCAGTACAGCCATTTAGATCTGTAACTGTTACCGTATATGTCCCTGCGGTACTCACTGTTAGTGATGCTGTAATTTGCGCACCAGATGACCATAAATAAGTTGCACCTCCTGCCGCCGTAAAAACACTTGAAACTCCCGCACAAACAACATTATTCCCCGCTATACTTGCCACAGGTGCGGGAGCGGGATTAAAATCAACGGTATGTGCATCAACGTTTCCTATATTGCTTGTAAATGTATTATTTGTCCATACCTCACCCCCACCGTTGAGTATAAAAGTGGTGGCCTGAGTAAACGCTACCGTGGGCGCCCATCTAAAAAATTCATCTCCAATTCCATCTCCATTTGCATCCAAATAATCCAGTATTCCATTGGCATTTGGATCGTTTCCATTGGTGGAATATTGCCCATTGGGTACTAAATTATTAGCAATACCCGTAAAATTACCGAAAATATCCCTGATTTGGATACCACTACTACCACCCAACATACGCACTTCAAGCGTGGGCTGAAGTGTACTTCCATTGCAGGCAATACTCGGAAGACCCAGAATACTTACCTCTATAAATACACCAGTATAAATACCAGCATCGTTATCAGATACTGTGCCTCCTAGAGGGCTTCCACCGGCATCTACGGGTTGGGCAAGGGCATTCGCCGTTGAATTATTCAGCCCTAAAGCCGCAGTTGGGGAGGCTGTTAGCGTTTGGCTCGCATTGGGTGCTAAGGAGTTAATTACCCCCATAGCCCCCATAATATCGTCGGTTACGACAATATTGGTCAAAGTTAAAGTACCCGTATTGGTTACAATATACTCTATATTGAGGTTGGGTGGTGAACTCGGTGGTACATTTATCACCACATCTAATGGGTTATCGGCATCGTTGCCATTAATCCTTTTTTCAATAGCAATAGCAGCTTGCCCAAAGGCAGCAGAACAGCAAATAATAAGTGTTAATAATGTATGTAATGATTTTATCATGCGTATGGTTTGATCTATTTTGCAATGATACAACTAAGGAATGAAATTTAGATAAAAGTACAAATTTGGCGGCTTCATTTTGCTCTTCTCATCGTTATTCATCGGTTGTTTAGCAGCACTAAACGCCCCCTTCATGCCTTGATAGTGACAAAATCATCTCCCCAAATCTGTACCTTTATTTAAATTTTATTCCTAAATACCATTACCTATCTTTTCAGGATACAAAAGTTCGGCTATCTACTGGAATAATCAAGAACATTTTTCATTGTTTATAGCCCTTTTTTTGATAAATAATATTTTAAATAATTGATAATGAAATAATTAGAATAATAATTGTATTTTTGTGCGATGATTTATTTTAGATAAATTGTCCTACATTGTCCAAATTAGCACATGCAATATGCAGAAAAATTTACTTTGGGAAGCCTTTTCAACACTCCATCGTTCTGATCTGCGGGAGTTAGCCAAATTTGTACGCTCGCCATTTTTTAATGGAAAACCTCAATTGGTGGGGTTATTCGATTACCTGCGCGGGTGCTTGGAACAAAAAATAGTACCCGATCAAGATGCCGCTTACTCAGCCGCTTATCCTGAATCAAAAACCACCGATTTGGTGAAACTAAGGTTGGCCAATAGCGATTTGCTCGCCCTAGTGGAGCATTATTGGATGTATTGTGAAAAATTTTCCGATTTTGAAAGGAATAAAATCCGCCTCGCGGGTGCATACAGGCGTAAAGGACTGGCCAAACATTTCCAAATTACGCTAAAAGAAGCCCGTGCCAGCCGCACTGCTCATAATTGGAGGCATGCAGAATACTTCAATGACCAATATTTGTTGGAATGGGAGCAATTCCAGTTTTTATCTGCTCAAAAACGATATGATACTTTTAACTTGCAGGAAATCAATGAGTTAATGGATATGACCTATTTGGCACGAAAACTCCGATTGGTTTGTTTGGCACTTTCTCACCAAGCTGTAACGGGCCAATCGTATCAATTTGGCCTATTGGATGATATTTTGGAGCGAGTAGGGGAGTCGGAGCGTATTCAGGAACCCGCCATTGGGTTGTATTTTCATGCGTGTTATTTTTTGGGGTATAAAGGTAGTTATGACGAAAGCCATTTTTTCCAATTTCGTGCTCAATTGACCCGTTCATCCAGTCAGTTTCCGCCAGATGAACAGCGCACATTGTTCTTGTTGGCACTCAATTTTTGTATTAAAAAAAGCAATACAGCCAACTTGAAAAACACGTGGTTTCGCCAAACTTGGGAATTGTATAAAGAAGCACTTGAATACGATATTTTATTGGAAAATGGCCAAATTTCTCGTTTTTCCTTTAATAATATTGCAAGTGTGGCCGTGCATTTGGGCGAGGTGGATTGGGCGGAGCAATTTATCGAAAAACACTTGCCGCAGGTGGAACGTAAATTTCGTGCCGCCGCCAGTAGCCTTAATCTTGCACGCATCGCTTATGCACGCAAACAATATGACGGGGCATTGGCCCATCTTCAATCGGCAGATTACCGCGACCTTATCAGTGGTATGAGTGCCCGTATTATTCAATTAAAAATCTATTATGAAATGGATGCTTTTGAGTTGTTGGACAGCCATTTGGATAGTATAAAAACATATCTCCACCGACAACGTGCTACGGGTTATCACCGCGATACTTATATGGAAATTGTGAAAACCACCAAAGCATTGATGCGGTGTAATTTCAATGACATTCAAGCATTAACAGAATTGCACAATATGGTAGCAACGCATCCGACGCTTTTGGAGAAAGAATGGTTTTTGGGGCAAATAAAAACGTTCTTACCCTGAAAATTACGCTCAACGGTATCGAAGTGCATAGATTCATTCTATTGCATAGATTTTTTAAATTTCAATAGGTAGAATTTTATTCAAAAAAAAAGATTTTCATCTGCTCTTACCCTAAACAATAGTTACTTTTGCGCCGTTTAAGAATAACTAAATTACGAAGTTGTACCTGATCAAATAATTATGCCACTATTTCCCCATTACGATGTTTTTCAACGTCGTCATATTGGCCCTAGTCCAGACGAGACTGCGGCAATGCTTAAAGCACTAAATGTCAATTCTTTAGATGAACTTATAGCGCAAACCGTTCCCGACAGTATTAGAATGAAACGGGAATTAGACCTGCCCGAGCCACTCAATGAACAAGAATACTTACGCGAATTAAAGACCATTGCTGTTAAAAACAAGGTATTCCGTTCCTATATTGGAATGGGTTACCATGGTACGATAACACCCAATGTAATTTTGAGGAATGTGTTCCAAAACCCAGGTTGGTACACACAGTACACACCTTATCAGGCAGAAATAGCGCAAGGTCGATTGGAAAGCCTGCTCAATTTCCAAACTATGGTATGTGACTTAACGGGTCTTCCTATCGCCAATGCCAGCCTTTTGGACGAAGCTACCGCTGCTGCCGAAGCGATGCACATGTTTTACGCAGAGAAAAACAAACGTGCAAAAGCAGGAGAAGAGGCCAATATCCTTTTTGTTTCGGACAAAGTATTGCCTCAAACCATTGATGTGTTGCGGACACGCGCTGTTCCTCAAAATATCGAATTGGTGATTGGCGACCCTAGTAGTTTTGAGTTTTCTTCAAAAACCTTTGGTGCAATGCTGCAATACCCTGCTTGTACGGGTTCTGTGGATGATAATCGCGCATTTGTGGAAAAAGCAAAGGCTTTTGGCGCATTTGTCTGCGTTGCTGCCGATTTATTGAGTTTGGCTTTGTTGAAGCCACCAGGAGATTGGGGTGCTGATGTGGTGGTAGGCAATACCCAACGTTTTGGTGTACCAATGGGATATGGTGGGCCACATGCTGCGTATTTCTCCTGTTCGGAAGATTTTAAACGTCAAATTCCGGGCCGAATCATCGGTATGTCGGTGGACGTAGAAGGAAACCCTGCCTTGCGTATGGCTTTGCAAACCCGCGAGCAACATATCCGTCGCGAAAAAGCGACCTCTAATATTTGCACAGCACAGGCATTATTGGCCAATATTGCGGCCATGTACGCAGTTTACCACGGGCCAGACGGGATCAAAGCAATTGCGAACCGTACCCAGCAGATGGCAATGGCCTTAAGTAATGCTTTGGCCTTGAGAGGATTTAAAAATAGCAATACATATTTCTTTGATACGCTGCGTTTTGAATTGACGGAAGAGCAAATCAAAAGTATCCGTACCCAGGCAGAAGCAAAAGGTATTAATTATTTTTACGATAAAAATGCTATTCAAATTACGATTGATGAAACGGTAGCAGATGAGGATTTGACCGATATTCTGGCTACTTTTGGGGTAAACACGCTCGATTTGGCTGTCGTAGATCATGTAGCACAGCCATCAGGATTGGAACGCGAAACACCTTATCTCACGCATCCGGTTTTTAATTCCTATCATACCGAAAGTGAGATGATGCGCTATATTAAAAGGTTGGAAAACCGTGATTTATCGCTGATGCACTCCATGATTTCCTTGGGATCATGCACGATGAAACTGAATGCTGCTACCGAAATGATTCCAGTGTCGTGGGAATTATGGTCGAGTATTCACCCTTTTGCACCTGCAAACCAAACAGAAGGTTATGCGCAGATTATCCATGAGTTAGAGCAATATCTTTGTGAAATTACTGGCTTTACGGCTTGTTCTTTACAGCCTAATTCAGGTGCGCAGGGCGAATATGCAGGTCTTATGGCCATTCGTGCTTACCACCTTGATCGTGGTGATACACACCGTAATGTAGCCATTATCCCTTCGTCGGCGCACGGTACCAATCCAGCGAGTGCAGTGATGGCAGGTATGGAAGTAGTGGTAGTGGCTTGCGACGAACGCGGTAATATTGATCTCGAAGACCTTAAAGCAAAAACCATACAGCATTCTGCTCATTTATCTTGCTTAATGGTGACTTATCCGTCCACGCATGGTGTATTTGAGACGGCTATTTCCGAAATTTGTGCTTTGATACACGAGCATGGTGGTCGTGTGTATATGGATGGCGCGAATATGAATGCGCAGGTAGGATTGACCAGCCCAGCGTTGATTGGCGCAGATGTATGCCATTTGAACCTCCATAAAACATTTGCTATTCCACATGGCGGCGGCGGCCCGGGCATGGGGCCAATTTGTTGTAATGATAGCCTTGCGCCTTATTTATCCAAACACGTGATGGTAGAAATGGGTGGTGCTAAAGGAGGTACGGCGATTAGTGCAGCACCATGGGGTAGTGCTAGTATTTTGTTGATTTCTTATGCTTATATCCGTATGTTGGGTGCAAAAGGCGTAACCGATTCGACCAAATACGCCATTTTGAATGCTAATTATATCAAATATCGCTTGGAAGACGCTTATAGCATACTATATACTGGCGAAAAAGGACGCTCTGCCCACGAATTGATTATTGATTTACGTCCTTTCAAGTCCTTGGTCAGTGCCGAAGACTTGGCAAAGCGTTTGATCGATTATGGTTTTCATGCGCCTACGTTGTCGTTCCCGGTGGCAGGTACGATTATGATAGAGCCAACGGAGAGCGAAAGTAAAGCAGAATTGGATCGTTTTTGCGATGCATTATTGTCGATCAGAAAGGAAATAGACGAAATTGCTGCTGGAGATTATACTGCCGATAATAATGTGTTACACAATGCGCCGCACACCATGGCAATCATTACTGCCGATGCTTGGGAACGCCCATATTCGCGTTCTAAAGCCGCTTGGCCACTGCCTTACTTGCACCAAGGTTATAAGTTTTGGGCGACTGTGGGTCGTATTGACCAAGCCTTCGGAGATCGGAATTTGGTATGCACTTGTCCGCCTATCGAATCTTATGCCAAGGCTTAATGTTACTCAATTTAATTAATTTTTAAAGGCAAAAATTGCCTTACACAATATTCAATACCAATAATTAAGATATAGCATCAATATGAATTTCGATTTAATTGTTATCGGTAGCGGCCCAGGAGGATATGTGGCTGCCATTCGCGCCTCCCAATTGGGTTTAAACACTGCTGTGATTGAACGCGAAAGTTTGGGTGGTATTTGCCTCAACTGGGGGTGTATTCCCACTAAAGCACTGCTTAAAAGTGCACAAGTGTTTGAATACCTTTCGCATGCAGCCGATTATGGTATCAAAGTAGAAGGTAAGCCAACTGCTGATTTTGGTGCTGTAGTGAAGCGAAGTCGCGACGTTGCCGATGGCATGAGCAAAGGGGTGCAGTTTTTGATGAAGAAAAATAAAATTACGGTCATCAATGGTAATGGTAAATTGGTGAGTGGCCCTAAAGTGGCAGTGACTGATGCCGATGGTAAGGTGACTGAATACACCGCAAAGAGCATTATTGTAGCCACCGGAGGACGGGCTAAGCAATTACCCAATTTACCGATTGACGGTGAAAAAATTATTGAATACCGCAAAGCCATGACATTGGCCAAGCAACCCAAACGTTTGGTGGTGGTTGGTGCGGGTGCTATTGGGGTGGAATTTGGCTATTTTTACCATACTATGGGTACAGAGGTTTCTATTGTGGAATTTATGGAGCAAGGCTTGGTACCACGCGAAGATGCCGATATTTCTAAAGAATTGGCCAAATTATATACCAAAAAAGGTATGAAAGTATATGGCGGCTGGGCGGTGGAATCGGTAGATACGAGCGGGAAAGAGATCAAAGTACACATGAAAAACCGCAAAGATGGCGCTACCGAAACCCTCCTTTGCGATGTGGTATTGAGTGCGGCTGGCGTTACACCCAATACCGAAAATATAGGTTTAGAAGATTTGGGTATCGTTGTGGATCGCGGTTTTATCAAAGTAGATGACTATTACCAAACCAATGTACCCGGTATTTATGCTATTGGGGATGTATTGGCTACACAGGCACTCGCGCACGTAGCGAGCGCAGAAGGTATTACGTGTGTAGAGCATATTGCTGGGCATCATCCTGAAAAGATTGACTATAACAATATCCCAGGTTGTACTTATTGTATTCCCGAGATCGCTTCTGTCGGTTATACGGAGCAAGGCGCAAAAGACGCTGGGTATGAGGTATTAGTCGGTAAATTCCCCTTTGTTGCCAGCGGAAAAGCCAAAGCATCGGGTCATGCAGAAGGATTTGTAAAGGTGATTTTTGATAAAAAATACGGCGAATGGCTTGGCGCACACATGATTGGTGCTAATGTGACCGAATTGATTGCCGAAGTGGTGGTAGCCCGTAAGTTAGAAACTACTGGTATGGAAATCATTAAATCTATCCATCCGCATCCAACCATGAGCGAAGCAGTGATGGAAGCAGCGGCTGCCGCTTATGGCGAAGTGATTCATCTGTAATCATTATACTATATCATAGGTTTTTTTTTAAAATAATTTAAAAACAATGGTTTGTTGAGTGTCGGCGTGACACCAAGTCACGCCGACACTAGGCAATGCTCTAAAAATCAGTGCTTCGAACCAACTCATTATGTAGGGAGTCCAACCCCTGAAACTCAGTCTAAATACTTAATGATATTTTAAATATTCATCATCATTTTTCTAAAATAAATGCACTTAATAGCCCCTTCTGTACTTGCTGCTGATTTTACTCGTCTTTCCGATGATATCGCCATGGTGAACCGCAGTGAAGCCGATTGGTTTCACTTGGATGTAATGGATGGTCGATTTGTTCCAAACATCACTTTTGGTATGTTTATCATCGAGGCAATCGCTAAGATGGCCACCAAACCCTTGGATGTTCACTTGATGATTGTGGAGCCAGAAAAATATATTGAGCAATTCAAATCGGCTGGTGCCGATGTCATTACAGTACACTATGAGGCTTGTCCGCACCTACACCGCACCTTGCAACAGATCAAAGCAACAGGTGCAAAAGCGGGCGTGGCATTGAATCCTCACACGCCAGTGTCTGTATTAGAAGATTTAATAGAAGATATTGATTTAGTGTGTCTTATGTCGGTTAATCCTGGTTTTGGAGGCCAACGTTTTATCTATCAAACCATTCCAAAGATCCGAAAACTCCGCGAAATGATCGTCACGGCCAATGCCAATACGTTGATCGAAATAGACGGTGGAGTAGGGCTTCAAAATGCAGAAAGTTTACTACAAGCAGGTGCTGATGTTCTCGTAGCAGGCAGCAGCGTATTCGGCGCAAAAGACCCCGAGGCAACGATTAAAGCCTTGAAAGCGTTTGAAAAGTATCCGTTGTAGTTTTCACGCATCAAAAATAATTAGAGGTTGAAGCAGATAGATAAATTGCTCTTAAAAAGTTTTGTAGGACCATTTTTTGTGTCCTTTGGGGTAGCGCTATTTGTGCTCATCATGCAATTCTTATGGCTGTATATTGATGAAATAGCGGGCAAAGGGGTAAGTATTTTTATCATGTTGGAATTGATTGGATATTTATCCGTTTCTACTTTCCCAATGGCACTACCTATTGCGGTTTTAATTTCGTCGGTGATGGTTATGGGCAACTTGGCGGAGCGGTACGAATTGTCCAGTTTCAAATCTGCAGGTGTATCTTTGATGCGCGTAATGGTACCTTTAATTTTTACTTGTATATCTATTGCGCTATTTTCTTTTTTCTGCTCTGATTATTTAATTCCTAAGGCCAATTTGCAGTTTAGATCGCGTTTATTTGATATTCGCAAACAAAAACCGGCACTTTCTATTGAAAAAGGTACTTTTAATGAAGATTTCAGGCTGTTTATTATTCGTGTAGGTAAAAAAGAAAAAGACGGCGAAACCATTGGCGATGTCATTATTGAAGACCAAACCAATAATGGAAAGGTTAAATTCAACCAAATCTTATCCGATAGCGGCCAAATGTTTACCACTGCGGATAAACGTTTCTTTGTGATGAACCTCTTTAATGGTGCTCAATACCAAGAACCGGGGAACAATGGCATGCAACAAAAACAAAAATTCCCGTTTGTCCGTACCAATTTTAAATCTTGGCAAAAAGTATGGGATATGCAGGAGTTTGAAATGAATCCTACCGATCGGGAGCGATTTAGTACTCAGCGTTCTATGTTGACGATGCAGCAATTGAAACAAAGCGTGGATTCACTTGAGACAATGATGTGGAATGGCAAACAGGAAATGGCTTCTGATTTACTGCTTAATCTAAAACGACAACCACTACTCCGACCCACCACCCCTGCAACGCAAGATACTTCAAAAAAGGAAAAGCCTAAGGTAACTAGACGGATCAGGCCGGTGCTTGCTACACAAGCAGCAAGAGCAGCAAGTGGTACTAGTGTAGTTATTCCGCCATCTCCGGCAAACCAATCATTTCCTCCGGGTATGCCAATTCAGGAATTGAGCAAAACTTTACCGGAATACCCCGATTTTTTGGCCACTTTTCCCGAAAAATACCATAAAGATTTACTAGAAGACGCTCTAAGGCAGGTAAAACTGAGTATGACAACCGTTGATAATCGGAAGCAGCAAATCATCACTCGGAAATTAGAAGCCGCCAAAACTGGTTATGAACTTTATACCAAGCATAGTTTTGCATTGGTGTGTATTGTTTTTTTATTTATTGGCGGCCCAATGGGTGCTATTATCCGAAAAGGAGGCTTTGGATACCCTATTTTAGTGTCTATTATTTTCTTTGTCACTTTTGTCTTTTTAACTATTCTATGCCGGAAACTAGCCGAATCCTTTGTATTAACACCTTTTTGGGCAGCCATGATGCCTTGTGTGGTGATGATGCCAATTGGGGCGTTTCTGACAAGTAGGGCCGTTAATGATGTACAACTGTTTAGTACCGATCGTATTGATAAACTAATGCGTTGGATTGGGAAAAAAGTGCAACGTAATGAATTGAAAACGAAGCATTAAACCATCCAATACAGTTTTTACTTAAACATGAGCGATCAACGCAAATCAAGAATATCCCCAACAATAGATACCAGCATTTGGGATAATAGCTGGTTTATGATTCCTTATTTATTGTTTTTAATCGTCGGTTTATGCTATACCCTTACCCATCCATTTGGCTATGAATTAGTAGATTTGAATGCCTTTCGGGCCGAACCGCTGAATACTTTTTTTATATTTGCAACAAAAGTAGGCGAGCCAAAAGTTTGGATTGTTTTTTCGCTGTTTTTGGTTTTTGTAGCTCGGCATTATACACTACTGTTTTTAGTGGGTGGTCTTTTTATGTGGCCATTTAGTTGGATATTGAAACGAGTCATTGGTTTTCCAAGACCATCTCAATGGCTGGATATCAATGATTTAGATGCCTTGGTGGTTAGGATACCGGGTGTTAATTTGTTGGGTGGGTTTAATTCGTTACCATCAGGGCATACCATGTTGGCATTTATGATGTTTAGTTTAATCACCCTGATGTTACCCAGTCGGTATAGAGCCCTTGGTTTACTTTTTGTGTGGAGTGCTGTCTTGGTAGGGATTTCACGGGTTTTCTTGTTACAGCATTTTTTACGTGATATTTTATGGGGTTCGGTATTTGGCCTTTTAATTGGTGATTTTGTTTGGCAATTGTATAGAAAAGGCGTTTTTAGAAAGGTATAGCGTGCATTTCTACCCCCCTTTTGAGGAGTGCTTTACAGCCAAAAACCTTAAATAATGGTCTGCTAGCACCAATGCAGCCATTGCTTCCACAATTGGTACAGCACGTGGCACTACACAAGGATCGTGTCGGCCTTTACCTTTTACTTTTACAGCGTTGAGTGACTGATCCAGTGAATCTTGCTCTGTAATAATCGTTGCCACGGGTTTGAATGCTACCCTGCAATAAATATCCATGCCATTGGAAATACCGCCCTGAATACCGCCAGAATGATTCGTGGTGGTGACGGGTTGCCCCATTTCATTGAGCACCCAAGGGTCATTATGCTGTGAACCTGTCATTTTTACGCCTTCAAATCCAGAGCCATATTCAAATCCTTTTGCCGCATTGATGCTCATCATGGCTTTTGCCAGATCGGCGTGTAATCGGTCAAAAACCGGTTCTCCTAGCCCAACCGGCACTCCAGTTGCCACACAAGATACTACACCGCCAATGGTATCGCCTGCTTTACGTACTTTTTTGATCAAATTGATCATTTTTTCGGCCATTACAGGATCTGGGCAACGAAGGTCGTTTTGTTCCGTTTGAGTCAAATCCAGTTCGCTATAAGTACTTTTTAAGGCAATATTTCCTACTTGGCTGACATAAGCCTGCACATGGATGCCCACGGTTTTTAGGAACATTTTAGCGATAGCACCTGCTGCCACACGTGCAGCGGTTTCGCGAGCGCTGCTGCGTCCGCCACCTCTGTAATCGCGGATACCATATTTTGTTTCCCATGTAAAATCGGCGTGACTGGGTCGGAATGCACGTGCGATATGGTCGTAGTCCTTACTCCGTTGGTCTTCGTTCGGGATAACGATCGCAATAGGCATTCCTGTGGTTTTGCCCTCAAAGATGCCCGAAAGTACTTGTGGAATATCGCTTTCCTTGCGTTGTGTGACAATCGAACTTTGACCTGGGCGACGGCGGTCCATTTCTTTTTGCAAAAAATCAGTATCGAACGTAATACCAGCCGGACAACCATCCACAATACAACCAATTGCAGCGCCGTGTGATTCGCCAAATGTAGTCACGGTAAACAAAACTCCTATATTATTTCCAGCCATTATTCAGTAATAATCTTTACGCTTTCTTGTTTTTTTCGACCAGCCGTAAGGTCAATTCGTTGTTCTTTTACGCCATCATTGATGATAATTGCGGCAGTATTAGGCTCCGAGCGGCCAAAATCGTCTGCATAAACTGTAAGGTAATGCTCTTTAATGCCTGCGGGTAATTCAAACTCAAATTCTTCGGGTTTGGTGGTAAGTTTATGGTGATTGAGCAGCACTTTATCGCCTAAATAGATAGACACCACATCACCATCTTCGATCTGGCTGTCCCAAATTTTTAATTTGATTTTATGGTTTTTAATCTTCACCGTTTCACCTACTTCTACATCACGACCGTTTATTTTGTCGGGTTTTTCGGTTTTTTTAGGTTTTTCTTTCTCTACTATTACATCTGTAGTAGCGGTCACAGGAGGTGTTGGAGGGGTAGTTGGCGGTGTTTTTTTGGCTACGGGTGGTTGTACTGGCTTTTTTTCTTCACAGGGTAATTTGGCTGTACCACTAAAACTTACCGTAAACCCGCGTGGGCCGGATACATTGCTAATGAGAAGTACGTATTTTTCTCCTTTTATTGTTTTGAGTGGTGCTAACCATGTATTATCGTTTTTATCGGAGCATCCAGCATCGGTGGAGCTGTCGGTTTCCCCTGAGCGGAGTCCGGTACTTCCCATACAGCGACTCGCTTCAGCGTTTTCGCCGCGTTCACCTGCTGCCATACAGCGTACTACTTCTTTGCGTGCACAATCGCCATTAGCAGGTAAACGAAAGACAACGAAATCAATATCATCTGTCCGTTCATTTGGGGTGATGGAGAAAGCAAAAGTACCGCCTTCTTTGATTTCAAACTTGATCCAAGTAGAGTTTTCTTCAGCCTGTCCAAAATTATCGCCATTCATAAAACAGTGCATAAAATCGGCTTCTTTAATATCCGAGCCTTCCCCTTTAGGCGCACGCACGCTTAAAGATTCTTTTTTACAAATGTCTTTTGCCGTATTACAATCGGCGTTTTGGCTAAAAAATATATTTGGTGCCAGCAAGAATGGAAGGAAAAAGGTCAAAAACTTGTTCATAATAAGTAAATGGTATGATTTAATGGTTGAACCATCTTGGTTAATCTTATAACACCGATGCTCCAATACGTTTGGGTTAAGTTGAGTACCTAACGATATATAACGCAGAATTTGCCACTTTGATACGTAAGTGGTCAAAATTTAATAAACTAAGGATCTAAATTATCAACAAGCGGACTAAGAATGATGAAAAGAAAGGCGTTCTCCCATTTTTGATCGTCCATTTGTCCTTCATGCTAAGCAACAAAGCCCCTTACGATGGTGGTCAGGATTTTGCCTTGAAAGCGATGGTATGTGCTTATATTTGTTTATAGGCAAAGGTATGATGGAATCGTTTATTTTTGTCGGTTGTTATTCTTTTTTATGGCTTCTATGATCAATTGTTCTTCCGAATACACAAAAAACATCCCAATTTCCAGTTGATAAAAAGAAGCAATCAAATCTAAGTGATCCACCTGAAGATTGGTTTCATTATTCTCAATTTTACTGTAGGCGCGTTGAGATATTCTCATGTGTGCCGCGAGGTTTTTTTGTTTTACTAAAAGGTGTTCGCGCAATGCTTTAATTTTGCTGTGTAATGCTGTTGGTGATTTGTGATAAGCCATTGTTCGTAATGATGGATTGTTTAAGAAAATTTTTCGATTTTTTAGAAAGATAAAAAACGAAATAGATGATTTGATTGTGAAAAAGAACCATTAGTTCTAACGTAAATACTTTTATGACAGGTTAATCTAGTGTAAGAGTACGTATATTTGTTTTGTGAAATACCGGTTTCCATCACAAATTAAAAACAATATTATCTAACTTAAAAAATTTTTTTTATGCCAAAATTTAATTCAAATAAAACAGGGGGGGGGGGCGAATTATATTGCTTCTTATTGCTGTTTTAGGGAATTACTACACTTTTTACGCACAACAGTGTCCGATGCCTTTAAATATTCTACAGAATCCCAGTTTTGAGGATATTGCACCAAATTGCCTGCCATTGGTCGGTAGCCCTGTAAATGGCGCATTTAACCAAGGTTGTGTGAATGGATGGAGTGCCGCTAACACTTCACCCTCTATTTGCTTCCCTGCAGCCCAACAGGGGAATAATTTCGCGTGCTTGGGAAATAACACCGAAGCTATTTTCCAAAATTTGACTATTTGTCAGAATGAAAGATACCAAATTGGATTTTGGCACCGTGGGGGTAGTTTTGATGTCTATATGGCTCGAGGTCTTACCAATGTAAATATCAACGACCCATTGGCCTTTCCAATTAATCCATTATGGCAACTTGTGGCCAATGTTCCGCAGAGTGTAGATATTAATATATGGCAATTTACTCAATTGCCTATTTTTACAGCCAATGATTTAGCCAATAACCAACTTCTGCTTCGTGCTACAGGAGCAGATTTCTTTTTGGATAATATGTCTATGGTTTGCATATCTCAACTTACTCCTCAGATTACGTTCTCCAATCAAGGAGGGGGGCTTTTCAACTTTAATGGTGCTACTATTGCTGTACCACCATTGGCAGTAACAAATTGGTGTTGGGATTTTGGCGATGGAACACCTGTACAGAGTGGGCCTAATTTAACTAACCCTAGCCATACTTACGCTACTGGTGGAAATTACCGAGTCTGCTTGACTATTCAGGACAATTGTTGCTTTTGCTTAAATACTACTTGCACTAGGATCGAAGTAGATCCATGTGCATGTGGCCAGAACCCTCAAATATTAAATACAGGAAATGTAGTAAATTGGACTGGTATTACCCAAGATATAAATAACGACGTGATTATTGCACCTGGTACAGATTTGTTGGTCACTTCAAGTACGTTGAATATTAAATCGCCCTGTAAATTTGTTGTGATGAGGGGGGCATCCATGGAGATACGCTCATCCACACTTCAATCTGCTTGCAATGGTAACAAATGGGGAGGGATTGTAGTTTGGGGCAATTCAAGTATTGACCACTCCAACCCGCCAGCAGGCACAATATTTGATTTCCTTAACCCCACTAATAACTCTTCAAATGCTCCTGGTGTTTTACTCACGAAACAACAATCCACCATAAGAGATATGAATATTAATGGTGTTTTTGCGCAACGGTTAGCCTCTGATCCGAATGCGGCGATATACACAGGAATTACGAATATACCATTTAATCCAATGACAGATCTTGTTAGTTTCACGGGAGGACTTGTTCGAAGCACCAGTACAACATTTATAGATAACGATTTATGTGCCGATTTTAGGGATTATCCATTTAATAATTTTAGCCAATTTGGTTCTTGCACATTTACGACAACGGCAGCACCTGCTGAAGTTTCTAATGTCGGTTCTGATGGTGTAAGGATTTTTAATACGGATAATATATCTTTCCAAAACTGTAATTTCGATCACGTTGGCGCAAGGGGTATTGTTTCTGTAAATGGTAGCCTAACCATGACCCGATGTACTGTTAACCAACACTATCAAGGACTAAGGGTCACCTCGGCGGCTGGGCAAACTGGATTTGTTAAGGTTGGTGTAGGCTCGGATCAACAAAGAAATACATTCACCGATAATCGTTTTGGTATATGGTCTGATGGTATATTCAACCTTGATGTAAGTACCAATACTTTTAGTAATAATGGAGATTTCGTGAGTAGTGGCCCATTTGGCTTTTTGGAAGGTGGCGGTATTTTTGTTACAGGCCCCTCCTCTTTTGATATTTTAGATAACGATTTTAGTGCAAATATTTCAGGGGCAGAACTATTAAATACTAGCGGTGGTGGAATAACTGGCCCAAATCAACAATTCAAGTGTAATATCCATACTAATGACAGGATAGGGATGTTGGTTCGTGGACGCTGCCCTGGTATGTTTTTTAAGGATAATGCTTTTGATAATAGCGTTGCTGATTTAAGTGTACAACGGCATACCTTAACTACTCCTGGGGAGATACATCTTAATCAAGGACAGAGTAACGCTGCTATCTATAATTATTTTTCACCCAATTCAGCAGATATTATCAGTTCTACCGCTCCAGGAAGAACAGTTTCCTTCAATTATTTTCCACCACTCACAGAAAGTACAGTAGAATTTGAGTTGACTGCACCTGATTGTGATATAAATGGTACAGGGCAGCCAGTAGGCATACTTTGTAGCACACTTAATAATTTTGTAAATCGACCAAGAACAGCAGGCGTTAAAGACCCTTGTCTGCCTCCATTACCACGCCGTGGGTATGCTCCTTGTACCGATAAAAACTGTTTGGATGCCCTCCGTACGCAAAAACAAAGTTTGGAGCAAATGGTTAATTCTAACCCATCACAGTATAAATCGGAACTAGCAGCCGTTAATTTAAGGTTTGATACTGATAAAAGGGATTTGGTTTGGAATTGGTACGAACAAGGCAATATGGCGCGGGTAGTACAGTTGCTCACCGAATATGGTACCACTGAAGACCTCCAAATGCTCTATGGATACTATACTCGTGCACGTAACTATACAGCAGCAACTACACTTCTGGAGTCATTGCCAAGTACAAATGAAAATGACACTTGGTTCAAAGAAGTACAACGTATTTATTTAAAATATGCTACTAGTTCTGGTTTATATACTGCTACTTCAACAGAAGATCAACTCCTTCAATTAGTGGCTACTACGGCAAGTACACCAGGTAGCCAAGCACGTGCAGTGTACTACTTATTGCATGGCGTATGGCTGGAACCTATCATTGATAGGAGTGAAGATATTGGTGCAACAAAGGAGCGGGAAGAAAGGTTAATACAAGATGGATTGCCCAAATTGAGTATTGCCCCTAATCCTGCAACGGAAATGATAATGATAACTGTAACCAATACAGACGGCGGAGATATTTGTATTATGGATTTACAAGGAATACTGGTACAACGTATGGCCTTACAAGGAATGACAATTCAATGCTCGACTAGTGGTATGCCCAACGGTATGTATATTGTACACCATGTAAATTCTTTTGGTAAGACATTAGCCAGCCAAAAACTTGTGGTACAACATTAAACCAAACCTAACCCTGCATTCTATACATATAGGGTGCAGGGTTTATTAATTGAAACAACGATGAACAAGATATTTACCTTTTACCTATTTTTTATTTGGGCATATAGCCTTCATGCGCAATCCATCTATTTTTCCAAACAATATACCATGTTCCCGGATTTACCTTCCGTAGGATTTAAGGTAATCACCATGCCTGATGGGTATGCTTTTACCACTTTAGAAGGATCAAATTCCAATCCGCAGGGTGGTGTTATGGTTATCACCGATAAAAATGGAGAGATTATCCATACCAAACAGTTTTTACCCTATACTAATATCATCAATGGCTTGGTCTATCACCCCGAAGACAGTACTTTTAATATCTGGGGAGATTATTTTATCGGTGCCGGACAGAACCTGTATCGTCCCTATATAATGAAAACCAATTGGTGGGGAGATACAATAT
>JBEAVK010000025.1:0-15238 GCA_041160955.1 Bacteroidota bacterium | reverse complement strand
ACTTTTTATTCCCTTAACCCCACTTTCAGTAGTACCGCAGGCTATGCTAGTACTAAATAATCATGGAAGGGTATAACTGTACCTCCCGAAGGCTTCGATCCTTCTCTTACAATCCTAAATTCCTAAGTTTGTAAGTTCCTTTTTAGAGATGTCAACTTGGCTGCGAAGACTTTTCTTCTAGCCCTTTTTCATTTTGGGAGCGCAAAGGTACGATGAACTACTTTGAACCACCAAATTTTTTATTGATTATTTTTAATTTTTTTTCTTTCAGTTCAGATCAACTTGATGACTAACCCCTGAAAGCGGGCGCAAAGGTAAGTCCGTTTAATTCGATTGAACAAGCTTTTTTGAAAAAAAATTAAAAATAAATTCTTGACCAATGAAACAGGCTGCTTTTAGTCGTTTTTTAAGCCAAAACACCTTCTATCTGCTCTATTTAAATGCGGCAAAGCACTTTTATCATAATTGTAGTATTTGTCTAAGGAACGATAAAACAATAACTTCGCTCTTTTGGGTAGATTAGTTTTTGCTCAGACAAGTATCTTTTTGTGCGTATAGTGGGGCTATTTAAACAAAAAGATAGGCGGTATGAGCGGAAAGGAATCAGTCAAAAGGGGGAAGTTATTGTTTTATCGTTCCTAAATGACTTTATTGTAATCAAAATAAATCCCTGCACAATTCGCTGTCATTATATAAGGTGTATAACAAGGTCTTATCTTTACTCTAAATTGGAGTCAGTCTTGCCAAAAAAGAAATTAGGCGATGACAAAAAAACCAAAACAGATACTTCCCACGACATTCAAATTTATTTACGCTACAAAATTAATTAAAATTTTTACTTTTGCTCGACTAATAAAATTCATTATGACAAAGCACTTATACCTTGGCTTATTGTTGAGCCTATTTACAACGACTCTTCAGGCACAAAGCCCCACCCTTGAGCAGTTTATCCTCGATAGCCTCGATATGCATGTCCAACGCGGTATGGCTCGATGGGATATTCCAGGTACTGCGGTTTGTATCGTAAAAGAAGGTAAAGTACTCCTGTCAAAGGGTTATGGTGTTTGCGACAAGACGACCAACGCGCCGGTGAACGAACACACCTTATTTATGATAGGCTCTAATTCAAAGGCTTTTACAGGTACAGCGTTGGCGATGTTGGCCAATGACAAAAAATGCGACCTCTCCGATCCTGTTCAAAAATGGCTTCCAAAATTTACCATGAAGGATCCTTGGGTGGCCGAACACCTCAATCTTTCGGATATTGTAAGCCATCGTATTGGTATGGAGACTTTTCAAGGAGATTTTACTTATTGGACAAGTGACTTGACCGCTAACGAGGTGATAGCGCATTTTGGAAAATTTACACCTATATATGGGTTCCGTTCAAAATGGGGTTATACCAATGCCGGTTTTGCCATCGCAGGCGCGTGTATGCAAACGATCAGCGGCAAATCTTGGGCCGATAATATTCGAGAGCGCATATTCCAGCCATTGGAAATGAACCGTAGCCTACCTTTATCTGCGGAGGTAGCCAAAGCCAGCAATTTAGCACAACCTCATACGCAATTACTGGGCAAAACCCAACGCATTCCATTTGCAATTATTGATAACCTTGCACCGGCGGGTAGTATTGGCAGCTCTGTAAATGATATGGGCCATTGGTTAATGGCCAATTTGAACCAAGGCGCGTACAAAGATAAAATTCCTGCTGCTGTAATCCGATCAACGCGCAAACCACTTTCTATACTGGGTCGGGATAATCGCGCTGGACACCATTATGTATTATATGGTATGGGCTGGCTGTTGGAAGACTACTATGGCAAAGAAATAGTGAGTCATACGGGTGGCGTTAATGGTTATGTGACTGCGGTTACTTTATTGCCAGAGTTAGGAACGGGTATTGTGGTGCTCACCAATACGGATGCCAATGGTTTTTATCAAAGTCTGAATCAAGTCTTGGTGGATGCGGCTGTTGGTGCGCCTTTCCAAGACCACGATGCTAATGCATTCCAAAATCAACATGCACAACAAATGGAACAGGACGAAAATGTTAAAAAAATGCGCGACACAGTGGCTATGGCGCATCGTGCGAGCCTTGATTTGGATGCTTACACCGGAAAATACACCAATGAAATGTATGGATTTACTAAAATTGAAAAAGATGGTAAAGCCTTGAAAATGACTTTTGAACACCATTCAGCAATGACCGCACGTCTGGAACCGCTTGGAGGTGATCGTTTTCTTTGTACATACAGCGACCCGATGATGGGTGTACGGGTTTTCCCCTTTACAACGAAAGATAAAAAAGTGGCGGGTTTTACGCTCTCTGTTGCAGATTTTGTTGAATTTACGACTTACGATTTTAAAAAAGAATAGCCGTTTTTATACTGATGGTGTAGTTGCCCTTTGTCGTATAGCCTCGTACAAACAGATCCCAGCCGCTACACCTACATTGAGCGAATCGAAATCGGTGGCTTGTGGTATTTTGGTAACGGTATCGGCCATTTTTATGAGTTTAGGGTGCAGACCATCGCCTTCTGCGCCCATTAAAATGGCAATTGGCCCTTTAAAGTCCACTTCATACACAGGTATAGCGCGATCGGTTAATGCTGTGGCCACAATATGAAGCCCTGCTTCTTTGAGATAATCTACCGAAGAGAAAAGGCTTCTTACCCTGCACAAGCGTATCCGCGCCAATGCTCCCGCAGATGCTTTCATGGCCTCTTCGTTGGCTGGTGCAGCACCATTTTCGGGAATTACTACGGCATGTACGCCCATTACCTCTGCGGTACGGCAAATTGCGCCAAAATTGCGTACATCAGTAATGCTATCCAATACTAATATTAATGGGTCTTGGCCTTGTTCATAAATCCACGGAACTACCTCATCCAGCGTCATAAAGGTGACCAATGACAACCAAGCCACAACGCCCTGGTGTGTGCCTTTGACCAGTTTATTGAGTTTTTCTTTGGGTACTACTTGTAGTGGAATCCCAAATTCTTTGGTCAAATGACGTATTTCTTTCTCCATTTCCCCGCGTTCTCCTTGCTGGAAAAGTACTTTCTCTACACCTTTACCCGACCGGATCGCTTCTACTACTGGGTGGTGACCGTAAATTAGATTTGTTGAATTAGCCATGCTTGTATTTGATTTTTCAAATGATCCCTTCACGGATCAAATCGTGTAAATGAACCATTCCCAAGTAATTCAGGTCAGTATCCAACACAGGTAATTGTGAAATTGATTTAGAACGCATTATATCCAGTGCTTCCACAGCCATAGCGTCAGGGAGGATAGAAGTGGGATTTGCTGTTTGGATTTCCGCTGCAACGATATGGGAGTAGTCGGCGGCTCCGCGCTGTAACATTCGGCGCAGATCGCCATCGGTGATAATCCCGGTAATTGTTCCATTGGCATCTTCCACCATCGTTGCCCCGAGGCGTTTGGAAGATATTTCCAATAAAATTTCGTGCAATGTAGCATCGGAATGCACCAATGGTTTGGCATGTAACGGATAAAGATCGCTTACCCTTAAATACAATTGCTTACCCAAAGTACCGCCAGGGTGGAATCGGGCAAAATCGGAGGCTGTGAACCCGCGTTTTGCTAAAAGCGTTACCGCGAGGGCATCACCTAGTGCCATTTGTGCTGTGGTACTGGCTGTTGGAGCCAAATTATTGGGATCTGCTTCTTTTTCGATAGGTGTTTGGAGCAAATAATCGGCATGTTGCGCCAAAAAAGAATGCTTATTTGCAGTGACCCCAATTAAAGCATTGCCAAAATTTTTCAACAGCGGTACGAGCAATTTAATTTCGGGCGTATCGCCACTTTTGGAAAGACAAATTACTAAATCATTCGTTTGGATCATTCCAATATCACCATGAATGGCATCGGCGGCGTGCATAAACAAGGCCGGTTGTCCGGTAGAATTGAGCGTGGCTACTATTTTCTGGGCAACAATGGCACTTTTCCCAATTCCAGTGACCACTACCCTACCCTGCGATGCGGCAATGGCTTCGACACATTGCGCAAAATCGGGGGTAGCAACCAAGGCTTCCGACAGTGCCAGCAGTGCCTCCATTTCGATACGAATGGTACGCACTGCTGTACTGTATATGAGTTCCTCGGAATGCGTCATGTTTTATTTTTTACGATCAAGGACATCCTTTACCGCCCACAAAATATCTTTTTTGCCCAAACCATATTTTTCTAACAAATCTGTAGGCTTTCCGCTTTCGCCAAAAGAGTCTTTTACACCTACATATTCCATTGGAACGGGGTAATTATGCGCCAATACATTGGCAATAGCATCGCCGAGGCCACCATTCCGTTGGTGTTCTTCGGCTACTACAACACAGCGGGTTTTGCGTACCGATTCGAGAATGGCCTTTTCGTCCAAAGGTTTTATGGTATGGATATTAATCACCTCACAAGAAATACCTTCGTCTTGCAATTCTTTAGCAGCTTCCACCGCCGTCCAAACCAAATGTCCTGTGGCAAAAATAGTCACATCGGAGCCTTTTCCGAGCAGGAGTGCTTTACCAATTTTGAAAGGCATGCCTTCGGTAAACATTGGCCAAGCCGGACGGCCAAAGCGCAAATACACTGGCCCTTTATGGTTAGCAATGGCCATTGTAGCGGCATAGGTTTGGTGGTAATCGCAAGGATTGATCACTGTCATACCCGGCAGCATACGCATCATACCAATATCTTCCAGTATTTGGTGGGTAGCACCGTCTTCGCCAAGGGTAAGTCCCGCATGAGAAGCACAAATCTTTACATTTTTGTGCGAATATGCCACACTTTGGCGTATTTGGTCATACACACGGCCTGTACTAAAATTCGCAAAAGTGCCTGTGAAGGGTACTTTACCAGCCGTTGCCAAACCAGCGGCAATACCAATCATATTGGCTTCTGCGATACCGACCTGAATAAAGCGGTCAGGAAATTCTTTTTGAAAATGTTGCATTTGCAGCGATTCCATCAAATCTGCTGTAAGCGCCACTATATCTGGGTTTAAACGGGCAGCAGCCACCAAACCCTGACCAAAACCATCGCGGGTGGCTTTGGTACCTGTTGATTTTATATCGTTTATATTCACTTTTTTTATCGTTTTAATAGTCCCCTAATGTTGTTTCTGGCAATTGTTTTAATGCGCTATCCAATTGCTCTTGGTTGGGTGCTTTACCATGCCATTTATGCGTTCCTTGCATAAAATCGACACCAAAACCCATTTCTGTACGCATTAGGATAACTATCGGACGGCCTTTGCCTGTACGGCGTTTTGCCTTTTTCAAGGTATTGATAACGGATTCTAAATCATTACCAGCCTCCAAGACAATAACATCCCAGCCAAATGCTTTCCATTTAGCGGGTAAATTACCCAAAGAAAGTACCTGATCGTTGCTACCGTCAATTTGCTGACCATTCCAGTCCACTGTAACAATAAGGTTATCTACTTTATTATGTGCAGCAAACATGATGGCCTCCCAGCATTGGCCTTCTTGTAATTCGCCATCGCCGGTGAGTGCATATACGGTACGCTTATCGCCATCCATACGTTTGGCCAAAGCCACACCAATAGCAACAGATATACCTTGCCCTAATGATCCAGAGGCGATACGAATACCGGGTAGCCCTTCATGGGTAGCAGGGTGTCCTTGAAGGCGTGTATTGAGTTTGCGGAATGTGTTGAGTTCGCTTACTGGGAAATACCCATTGCGCGCAAGTACGCTATACCAAACTGGAGAAATGTGGCCATTAGAAAGGAAAAACACGTCTTGTCCTCGGCCTTCCATTTTAAAAGGCACTGCCTTATGTTTCATTATAGCACCATAAAGGGCCACAAAATACTCGGTACATCCCAAAGAGGCACCGGGGTGACCGCTTTGGACATTGAATACCATCCGCAAGATGTCGCGTCGGACTTGCGTGCATACTTTTTTTAGATCTTGTAATTCAGCCATGTAATAAATGGAAAGTTGATAGGGTGCATGGATATACGCCACCCGTCGGGGCAAAGGTAAAAAGAATGGCTGAAATTAGGCGTAATTTAGCAAATGATGTTTTAGCCGAAAAAAAGATTGTATCTTAAACGCGCCCCATTCGGCCCACCATTTTAAAGGAAATAACTACTTTTTCATCCTTTGGCCATACCATTCGCAACTCATCTTCAAATGCGGTTACGGGATTGATGCCGTTTTTTTCGATATAATGTTGGACAGCCGACCATGAATTAAGAAACCCAATCATGGTTGATACATCCCATTGATACACCATATATTGTTCCTCAAAGGGTAATTCCTCAAATGGGAAAGGAATAGTTTCGTATTCCTCGTCCAGATAATGTCTTTCGCTATCCCAATATGGGCCAAGCGTTATGCTATAAAAATGTAGTAGCGCATTTTGTATAGCAGGATGCCTAGGCTCTAGCAAGGGGTAACCAACAACAGTAATAAGTCCACCAGGGCGAACAACACGTCGTGCTTCTTTATAAAAAGCATCAAAATCGAACCAATGTATCGCTTGAGCAATCACAACTGCATCGACGGAATGATCCAATAATGTGGACTGATGTGATGGCTCTTGCCGATACTCTATATTAGGCAATTGTGTGGCTAATGCCAACTGATTTGCGCTAATATCGGTTGCTATTACCTGTTGGAAATGATTGGCTAATAATTTAGCCATTTGTCCGTTGCCCGTAGCGCAGTCCCAAACCAAGTGATTGGCTGGGGACTGTGCTGCAATGGCTGCCGCCATGGCTGGCGGATAGGATGGCCGAAAATTGGCGTACGCATCGGAGCGGCTTGAGAAATTATCTTTCATTTCGGATACCTTGTTTATATAATTCTATTTTAATTACGCCATACTCACCATCATATTCAACGTTACATCATCGTTTAAGATGACGGCTTCCCAATCGCCTGCTTCGTTCAAAACTAATGAATTGGCCAATACTTCTGCTTTGATATAATCGCCAAATTGTTGAACAGCAGCCATGATCGTTGGGTGCGGCTGCATCACCACATCAATTCGGTCGATAACGTTGAAATTCTTTTCCTTGCGTATGTTTTGGATACGGTTAACCAAATCGCGGGCGGTGCCTTCTGCTATTAATTCATCGGTGAGTGTCACATCTAGTGCCACCGTTAAACCTGCATCACTGGCCACTTTCCACCCCGGGAGATCTTCTGTGGTGATGATTAGATCTTCGGGAACGATGGTGTATTGTGTGCCATTTGCTTCGATCAACATACTGCCGGCCTTTTCTAAAGCATTGATTTGTTCGTTGTTCAAAACCGCCAATTGATCGGCTGCGGCTTTCATGTCTTTGCCCAATTTTGCACCAAGTGTTTTGAAATTGGCTTTTGCACCTTTTTTCAACAAACCCGAAGCATCTGTGATAAATTCAATGTCTTTCACATTGATTTCGGACAAAATCAAGTCTTTTACACCATCTACTTCTGCAATAAATGCCTCATCCAATACGGGCAATAATATTTTTTGCAACGGTAAACGCACCCTTAATTTCTCTTTTTTACGGATACTCAATGCCAATGAGCAAATTCTTTGCGCGTAGTCCATTCTTTTCTCCAAATCCAAGTCAATTTTGCTCGAATCAGGTAATGTTAAATCGCTTAAATGTACCGACTCATGGCGTAGCGGCGAGCCCATTGCAATGGCGCGTTCTTTGATTGGTGCCGTCAAATTGCGGTATAACCAATCGGAGAAAAACGGTGCCAAAGATGCAGACAACTGCGATGTAACCATCAAACATTCAAACAGTGTTTCGTAAGCGGCGCGTTTGTCTTCGTTCAATTCGCCGCGCCAGAACCGCCTGCGCGAAAGGCGCACATACCAGTTGGAGAGGTGTTCATCCACAAAAGATTCGAGGACACGTGCTGCACGGGTCGGCTCATAATCATCCATTGCGGTGGTATAATCCTGTACCAAACTGTATAACTTAGAAATGATCCAGCGATCCAATTCCGAACGATCGGCATAAGGCATCACATTGGATTCGTCCATCTTCCAGCCATCAAGGTTGGCATATAGAGCGAAGAAATTATAGGTATTGAACAGCGTTCCAAAATACTTATTCCTTGTTTCTACAATACCTTCTATGTCAAATTTCAAATTGTCCCACGGATTGGCATTGGCCATCATATACCAGCGGGTGGCATCTGCACCATAAGCATCAATGGTTTTGAACGGATCCACTACATTTCCCTTGGATTTTGACATTTTATTGCCTTCTTTGTCCAAAACAAGGCCATTCGACACCACATTTTTAAACGCTACGGAATCGAAGCACATACCAGCAATAGCATGCAAAGTATAGAACCAACCCCTTGTTTGATCCACGCCTTCTGCAATAAATGTAGCGGGATAGGATACCTCAAATGGGTTTTTAAAAGGCATATCATCGCCAGCGGCCATGCGGTCGTAATCGAGTCCCCATTGCGCATAAGGCATGGAACCTGAATCGAACCAAACGTCGATCAAATCTAATTCGCGGCGCATAGGTTGCCCTGAATTAGAGACCAATATTACCTCATCAATATACGGGCGATGAAGGTCTTTGGGCATAGTTTGGTAAAGCCCAAGTACTTTATTGGCTTGTTCCAACGCTATTTTCAACTCTGGTAAAGAGCCGATACATTTTTCCTCCGTGCTATCCTCGGTACGCCAAATGGGGAGCGGCACGCCCCAGTAACGGGTACGGGATAGGTTCCAGTCTTGCAAATTATCGAGCCATTGCCCAAATCGGCCAGTTCCTGTTGATTCGGGTTTCCAATTGATGGTTTTGTTGAGTTCGGACAAACGCTCTTTAGCCGCCGATGCGCGGATAAACCACGAATCGAGTGGGTAGTACAAAACGGGTTTGTCGGTACGCCAGCAATGCGGGTAATTGTGTTTGTATTTCTCAGTTCGGAAGGCTTTATTGTCCTCTTTGAGTTTGATGGCGATTTGCAGATCCGTGGATTTAAAATTCGGATCAGATTGTATGTCCTTTGAATAATATTCGGCTTTGACATACATACCCGCAAAATCAGTGATTTCTGCTACAAATTTACCCTGTTTATCTACCAAAGGTTGGATAATACCTTTGTCGTCTTCGATACCGATCATTGGAATACCGGCCTCTTTACAAGCGCGCATGTCATCGGCACCAAAATATGGGGCAGTATGTACCACACCTGTACCATCTTCGGTAGTCACCCAATCGCCGGATATTACCCTAAAGCCGGATGCCTCCAATTCAGGAGAACTAACATAAGGCAACAATTGTTCGAAGCGAATACCCAATAATTTTTTACCAGAAAATGCTTCACCTGCACGGAATGGAACGACCAGTTTTTTGGCCGCTGTATCGTGGGGTTGCATTGGTAATTCGGCATTAGCAGCATCAAAATAGGCCGATACGCGGTCTTTTGCAAGCACCACACTGATAGGAGCACCAGTATAAGGACTAAAGGTTTTTACTTTTACATATTGTATATTAGGCCCAACGGTGAGTGCCACATTCGACGGTAAAGTCCAAGGTGTTGTTGTCCAAGCCATGATACGAACATCTTCGTTTTCATCTTCAAACAAGAATGCAGCGGTATCGTCTTTACGCACCTTAAACATAGCAACGATGGAATAATCGGTCACTTCTTTGTAACAGCCGGGCATATTCAATTCATGCGAACTGAGTCCTGTCCCTGCAGCGGGGCTAAAAGGCTGGATTGTGAAGCCTTTGAACAAAAAAGAATCCCCATTAGCGGTTCTTTTATTGTACAGTCGTTGGAGTATCCACCAACAAGTTTCGATATAACTATCCTCAAAAGTGATATAAGGATTATCGAGATCTACCCAATATCCCATTCGGCGGGTGATATCGTCCCAAAGATCCTTGTAGCGCATTACGGTGGCGCGACAGGCATGGTTATATTCATCCACGGATATTTTTTTACCGATATCCTCCTTAGTGATACCCATTTCCTTCTCCACCTGTAATTCGATAGGTAGTCCGTGTGTATCCCAGCCGCCTTTGCGTTCGACCCGAAAACCTTTTAGCGTATTGTACCTACAAAAAAGGTCTTTTACCGTACGGGCCATTACGTGATGGATACCGGGCATACCATTGGCCGAAGGTGGGCCTTCGTAAAAGACAAAAGACTTATTAGGGTCGCGTTGATCGACACTTTTTTCAAAAATCTGCTCATCTCGCCAAAACTGAAGTATTTCAGCATCAATAGCGGGGAGATTCAGAGGGGATTCATATTTTCTATACATAAAAAAAGGAGTAACTTGCACAAAAGGAGTGCAAAGGTAATTAAAAAACCCCGAATGGTTGTTACACCGTTCGGGGTTCGTTATATTTACTAGGTTATAAAAAAACCGCTCATTACAACAACGCGTCAGGTGTGAGTCCCAATGCGTATAATAATTATACTGTTTATGTTAAAAACCGAATAAGGCATATTTAAAAAATTCAATTTAAATGTTAAATCTGCGACAAAGATAGAGCAAAGATTACATTTAAACAAATAAATTAGAAATAAGGTTTCACCCCATTACGCCCAAAAAACTATCGAGCAAAGGCAACGGCGCGCTTTTCGCGAATTACAGTCACGCGAATTTGGCCTGGATACTGCATTTCATCCTGAATTTTCTGAGAAATCAAGAAGGACAAATCGTCTGCGTATTGGTCGGTTACTTTATCGGCTTCAACAATAACGCGCAATTCGCGACCTGCTTGCATGGCGAAAGCATTAGAAACACCGTCGTAGCTACGTGCCAGTTCTTCCAATTCACCGATCCTCTTGAGGTAATTTTCCAAGATTTCGCGGCGTGCACCTGGGCGAGCACCTGAGATGGCATCACAAGCCTGAACGATTGGCGAAATGATATTATTCATTTCTATTTCATCGTGGTGCGCACCTACTGCGTTTACAACTACGGGGTGTTCGCCGTTTTGTTCACAGATTTGCATACCTACTAGAGCGTGCGATAGTTCTGTTTCCTCTTCTGCTACCTTACCAATATCGTGGAGCAAGCCGGCTCTTTTCGCCATTTTAATTTGCTTTGGATTCAGCCCGAGTTCAGCCGCCATCAAGCCACACAATTCGGCGGTTTCGATGGAGTGCTTCAAGAGGTTTTGTCCATAAGAGGAACGGAAACGCATACGACCAACATAACGGACGAGTACGGGGTTGAGGCCGTGTATATTTTGTTCGATCACGGTACGTTCACCGATCTCCATAATTTGCTCTTCCAATTGTTTACGCACTTTAGCCACCACCTCTTCAATACGTTGCGGGTGGATACGGCCATCGGCCACCAAACGCTGGAGCGACAAACGTGCTACTTCGCGGCGAATCGGGTCAAAAGAGGAGATAACGATAGCCTCTGGCGTATCATCTACAATTACTTCCACGCCAGTTGCGGCTTCGAGCGCACGAATATTACGACCTTCACGACCGATGATTTGGCCTTTCATTTCGTCATTTTCAAGGTTGAAAACAGAAACGGTATTTTCAATTGTAAATTCAGCAGCCGTACGCTGGATGGTTTGGATAATGATCTTTTTTGCCTCTTTATTGGCATTGAGTTTTGCTGTTGCAATGGCATCTTTCACGATAGAAAGTGCTTCGCTTTCGCTTTTTAAGCGCACTTGCTCCATCAATTGATCTTTTGCTTCCTGCTGGCTTAGTTTTGCAACCCGTTCCAATGCTTTGATACGTTCTTCATTGGCGGCATCGAGTTCTTCTTTCTTTTTTTGGATAATTTTGACCTGTTTATCCAAGTTTTCGCGGATTGTTAGGATCTCCATTTCTTTGCCCTCCAAGTCTGCTTTTTTCTTTGCGTATTCCTCAAAACGAGCATTTAACGCGTCATCCTCCACCTTTATATCCTTTTGCTTCGCATTCAAATCCATCTCCATTTCTTTCAAACTGAGTTGGTGTTGTGCTTTTTCGCTTTCAAATTGCGATTTCATTTCTGCATATCGCTGCTTTGCCTCCTGGATTTTCTGCTGTTTGATACGTTCGTTTTCTGCTTCGGCTTTATCCAGTAATTTATCGGCCTTCAAAGAGGCTTCGTTTTGCACTCTTTCTGCGCCGAGGCGGGCTTCCTGAATAATAAGATCTGCTTTGCGGTTACTTTCTTCTATGGCTTTTTGGGTGTCGGCTTTATTGCTTCGACTAGCCAAGAACCAGGCAACGCCGCCGCCGCCTACAAGTCCTATGATGATATAAACTATTTCCATGTTATATAATTACGTTTTATTGTTTTAAAGTTAAAAAGTGGTTACCCCCTAATTTGCGCACCCAATTTTGATTGGAACGCGGACTGGAGTTGTTGCATAATTTGGTCAATATCTTTATCTTGTAAAGTCTTTTCATGGTCTTCGAACACAAAACTGATGGCGTAAGACTTTTTGCCTTCCCCGATTTTAGTTTGGTCTTCAAAAACATCAAAAAGATTTACTTCTTTTAATAGTTTTTTGATCGTTTTATTGGACAATTGGCGTATTTCTCCAAACGTTACATGTTGATCCAGTACCAAAGCCAAATCACGACGCACGGATGGGAAACGCCCTAATTCGCTGTAATGTACCTTGTTAGCAGCGAGTGCTTTTATGATATTCTCGAAATGGAAATCAGCAAAAAAGACTTCATTTTTTACATCAAATTTCTTTGATAATGTCGTTTGAACCGCTCCAAAAGTAACCAATTCTTGCGCCCCGCGGTGGTAACGCAAAGCATATTTATAAGGTACTTCCCCTTGCAAAGCAGTTTCTTGGTAGCCCATAACCCCTAAACGCGCCAAAAGGTGGTTGACATAAGATTTTAAAGTATAAAAGTCAACCATTTTTTTGCTGCTTGGATGCCAAGACTCATTGCTGTGCGCACCAGTTAGGCAAATGCCTAGTCGTAACACTTCGTTGAACCCATTTGTGGAGCGCTCCGAACTAGCCGGAACTTCATCTAATATGGTGCGTCTGTAAATTTTCCCAAATTCAAATAACCTCAAATCTGGATTTTGCCTATTTTGGTTATGGCGAATCGTCTCTAATGTGCCCGATATTAATGTTGGGCGCAAACAATCTAAGCCTTGGTTAGCGGTATTATTGATACGTACTACAGTGCCTTCGTCGAAAGGAATAAGTGCGTTTTCGCCTTGATAAAGTGTAGAATCGGACAAAGAAAGGTTCATTGCTTCCAAAAAACCTTGTCCAGCCAACATATCCGAAACTTGGTTACGAATAGCATCGGGGTCAGGCTTGGGCGTTATTTCCATACTCGACCGGATACTGTCGGGCATTGTTACCTTATCGAGGCCATATACGCGCAGAATTTCTTCTACAAGATCCGCCTCGCGCGTCACGTCTGGTTTATTGGTTGGGACAATGGCGATAAAACCCGTTTCCGTTTCGGATTCCATACCAATACTTAATGCTTGTAAAATGTTTTTTACGACCGCTTTTGGAATCGCCTCACCAATTAAGGTATTGATACGTTGGTAAGAAGCCGAAATTTGAGCGGGATGGACATGGGTAGGATAAATATCAGTTACCGCACCTGTAATCGTGCCTCCAGCCAGCTCTTGAATAAGGAGAGCGGCCCTTTCGAGGGCATATAAACAACCATTGGGATCTACACCTTTTTCAAAAGACCAAGCAGCATCAGTACGCAAGTTGTGCTTGAGCATAGAGCGGCGGATGGAGCGTGGATGGAAGCAAGCACTTTCTAAGAATATAGCAGTTGTAGTATCTTTAACGCCACTGGTAAGACCACCAAACACACCACCGATACACATTGGGGTGGAATTACCGTCGCAAATCATTAGATCTTCGGCGAAAAGTTTGCGTTCATTGGCATCCAAGGTTTGGAAAACAGTCCCTTCTGGCAGATTTTTTACCAAAACAGTATTTCCTTCAATAGCGGCTTGGTCAAAAGCGTGGAGTGGTTGTCCCAATTCGGCGCGTACATAATTGGTAACATCTACGATATTATTAATTGGGCGAATGCCAACTGCTAATAAGCGATTTTTTAGCCAATCTGGACTTTCTTTGATTGTGACACCAGTAATAGAAACGCCCGTATAACGCAAGCATGCGTCATTATTTTCCACCGTTACCGATATAGGTGCTTCGCCAGAGGTAGGTTTGAAGGCCGTAATATCTGGCAATTTAATAGCGTGGTTGGGATCTTGGTTTTGACGTGCCCAAGCCAACAAATCACGTGCGACCCCCAAATGATTGGTAGCGTCAGCGCGGTTGGGCGTGAGTCCTACTTCAAAAACGATGTCACTGGAAATATTAAAATGGTTTGCTGCGGTAATACCCAGCGGCATATCGGCGGGTAAAATAATGATACCGGAGTGGTCGTGACCAATGCCAAGTTCATCTTCTGCACAGATCATACCCTGCGAGGGTACGCCACGCACTTTTCGTTCACCGATGGTGAACAAAGTACCGTCTTTGCTAAAAACGGTAGCACCTGGTAAGGCAACAAACACTTTTTGGCCTTTAGCCACATTAGGCGCGCCACAAACGATGGACAGCGTGCGTGTTTGACCCGGGTGCGCTGGATCGCTAATTTCAACTTGGGTTGCTGAAAGGTGATCTGTATCAGGTATTGGTTCACAAACAGTTACGTATGCGGTGACCACTTTATCCAAATCAACAGGTGAGGGTTTAACCTCTTCAAATCCTTCCACCTCAAGCCCCAATGATGTTAATATATCAGCGATTTCAATAGGTGTATTATCTAGAACGAGAAAATCTCGTAACCAATTCAACGATATCTTCATTTCCTCTAAAAAACAGTCGTATAGTTATAGTGGGCAAAGGTAGGGTTAAATTGTGAATAAATTGTGAGTAAGTTAAGCAGAATTTTAAATATAAACTTAAAGTTTTTTTAAGAGAAACAAAAAACAATTTGTGTTTTAATAAAAAATCTTATTATTTTTGCCGCATAAATTTTTCGTACTATGTCCCAAGCAAAGAAAAACAGCGGATTTAACGCCGATTTTGATACATTTTGGAAAGAAATATTGGATTTAATAGAGCCTGCTGTAGCGTTCTTTTTGCCCGATCTACATGCCGATGTGGATTGGTTCATTAGACAAATTCCGAAATGTCCTTAAATTTGCGTTCTATTTTGTGAGGTTACCCGACAAAGAAGAAGATGAAGTACTTGAATTTCTTGAAAATTATAAAATTAAAGAAGATATGACA
>JBEAVK010000195.1:0-15004 GCA_041160955.1 Bacteroidota bacterium | reverse complement strand
CCATCACCCTAAGCGCACCATTTACCAGTGTAAACTGGACCATGAACGGCGCGCCAGCCGGAAGCGGTACTACAATCAGTAACCTAGGCCCAGGTACTTATGTCCCTACGGTGAGTTTCGGAAATGGCTGTACTAAGGTTTTCCCGGCAGTCACTATTACTGAACCCAATGCTTTAGTAGTGAGTTTGGATAGTATGACACAACAAGGGCAAACTGAAGATGGTGCCTTAGATATTAATGCAACTGGCGGCAATACAGGTATAATTACTTACGCATGGACGGGCCCTAATGGATTTACGGCCAACACACAAGATATAACAGGTCTTGGTGCTGGTGATTATACAGTGACTGTGAAAGATGCTAAAGGGTGCCAAACCATTCAAACTTATACGGTAACTAAGGCTTGTCTTATTTGCGATGCCGTAGTAATAAATATTGCAAACTCTTGCGTAACGGATGGCTGCTTTAGTGTACAGATTCCTCCTAGTGCCTCTGGTCCATTTATTTTGAGTTGGAAAAGCAGTGTTAATCCTGATCCTCAAACTAAAACATCTAGTGATTACCTTATTGAAACGTGTAATTTGCCAGCAGGTATTTATATGGTAACAGTTACGGATGCCACTAATACAACTTTTGAGTTACCAACATTCTCGCTTGCTCAGCGCCCTCCAGTAGCGGTGACTTCAACTGTAACAAATGCAAACTTAGATAATAAGAATGGCTCAATTAGCCTTACTTCTGGATCTGGCTTGGCCTTGTCGTATGATTGGAGTATGAGTCCTACTCCAGTTCCAGTTCCTCCGAACAGTTTGACTTCTCCAGTTGTTTTCCAATTGGATTCGGGTACTTATTGCGTAAAAATCAAAAATTTATTGCCAGAAGGTTGTGAAGAAGAACGTTGTTTTGATGTAGTGCGCTTGTACCCCGACTTAGCACCTTGCGGCACAGTGACCCCTCTACAACCTAATTGCTTAACCAGTAATAATGGTGCAATCGAGGTGTTCCCACAAGGCGGTGATAATGTGTTCTCTTATGCTTGGAGCAGTGGTCAAACGACTAAAAAAATCAGCAATTTGGGCGGTGGCACTTATACCGTAACCGTTACTTCAGGTGACGGACAAACGGGGACTTGTGGACCATATACCCTTGCGCCACAATCTACGTTAGCCATCAGTAATGTCAATGAAATATCAGACTTCAATGGTTTCCAAGTATCTGGTGTGGGTATATGTAACGGATCTGCCAATGTGGTAGTGACTGGTACGACTACAGCAGTATCTTATCTTTGGAGCAACGGCGCAACAGGCGAAAATAATACGACCCTTTGTGGTGGTACTTATACCGTAGTGGCAACAGACCAAACTGGTTGTACCTCTACCTGGAGTGGCACACTTACCACACCAACAGAAGTAGGTACTGCTCATACCTTATTGACCGATTACAACGATTATGCAGTCAGTTGTAATGGTATATGCGATGGTATAGCACGTGTTACCGTGACAGGCGGCGTTCCTCCTTATATCGTAAAATGGCCTAGTGGCCAGATCGATATAGTAAACACCAGCGGTGGTGCTTCTATTGACAATGATCTTTGCGCAGGTGATACCGAAGTGGAAGTAACAGATGCAAACGGTGTAAAAGTAGCATACACACTTGCATTGAACGAACCAGACCCGATTACGATTACATTTACGGATACAAAGCCATTTTCATTGGCCAATTGTAACGCTGAAATTATCCCAGAGGTTACTGGCGCAATAGGTGCAATTACTTACGAGTGGTTTAGCCAGTTCCACCAAGGTACGAGCCAACGCGCAGATGGTCTGTGCGCCGACGAAGAAGTTACCTATATCGTTACCGATGCCAATGGTTGTACAGAAACAGCGAAACATACCACTCCTTTCCCCGATGATGTATGTTTTAATGTAAATCCAGTATTGACACCTAATGGTGACGGCAATAACGATTTCTTTGATATTAAGTGTATCCACACTGTACCTAATACATTGGAGATCTACGACCGCTGGAATCAGGCAGTAGTAAAACCGATCGTAAATTACCAAAACAATTGGGATGGTAAGCGCAACGGCGTACTAGTACCAGAAGGTGTTTATTTCTTCGTGGCTACTTTTCTTAATGACCTAGGTGTTGAAACGACTATTAAAGGACACTTTAATATTATGTATTAATCGCCTTATCATTTAAATAACAAAAATAAATTTATTCTTTTCATTTAACCCAAATAGAGATAAGCACTGAGTGATGATAAAATAATGTTTCATCACACCAAATTTCATCACTCAGGCTTAGTTCTATTTATCTTTTATTCCATCAACTGATTTTTTTCCCATGAAAAAAGCACTATTCTCGCTTATTCTAGGCCTCGCCACTACGTTTTCTGTAATTGCTCAAGAGGCTGCAACTTATGCACAATATCAACTGTTTCCAGTATTATACAACCCTGGTGTAACAGGATTTAGCGGCAACCACGAATTAGTGGTAAATGCCCGCAAAGCACAAACAAGTTTCCCAGGAACGCCGGTTTCTTATACCGCCATGTATCATGGTTCTTTTGGTGAAAAACTAGGACTAGGTGGTGCTGTTTTCTCCGAAAAAATTGGAGACCTGAATACGACAAAAATACAAGGTAACTATGCCTTCCGTTTTCGCTTGCAAAAAGCACAGGTAGGTATTGGTATGACTACCGAGTTTATCAACCGCCGCTTAAATAGCGATATTTTAAGCAACCAATTTGTAGATGGTGGCGACGAGGTCGTAGAGGATTTGATCGGTGGTCAACAAATTTTTGACGCTACTGCCGGTGTACACGTATTGTACGATGAAAAGGTATTTGTTGCCTTGGCATTACCCAATATTGTTCGTACACGCATTGACCAAGCGCCGATTAGCGCACCTGTTACAGTACCAGATGACCGTAGCAACTATTTCTTCCATTTTGGTTATATTATGAACCGCCCATCTCAAGGATTTACATTGATTCCTTCCTTGGCCATTCGCAATTACCGCGATGTGCCGTTCCAGTTTGACTTGAATGTACAGGGCCGTTTCTTAGAGGATAAATTGATTGCGGCTGTTACGATGCGCCCTGGCACAAGTGGTGTTGCCGGTTTTATGATCGGCTCTAAGTTTAAAGGTGCACAGATTGTTTATTCGTATGATATTGCATTTGGTCCATTCCAACAGTACCATACTGGCTCGCACGAAATCACTTTGGCTTACTCTATTAAACCCAAAAGCAAGCGCCCACCAGCAGCGCCTGGCGATTACCAATAGTAGTGGGCATCACTTCACTACTTTAATATTAAAAATTTAACGTTGAACATTTAACGTTGAATATTTGAAATTTACTCGATTAAAGCATTGATTTTCAAATAGTTGTATGGTGTCGGCGTGGCTCAAAGTCACGCCGACACTTAATTAACATGCATTGGTAAAATCAAATCCGTTCTTCGCGTAATTTATTAATTTTAAATGTTCAACGTTAAATTTTTAATATTAGTTTACCGCTGTACCCTTTCCTCTCCAGACATTTTTCTTTAACTTAAAAGTACAAATTACGTAACGTAGTGCACACCTGCTGCACCTGCGACGGCGATCGTGTCGTTACGTCAAGATAAACAATTGGTTTTTGGGATGGCCTCTCCGCGAAAAGTCGTCGGGGGGGCTTTTTTTGTGGGGGCTATTTTCTTCAGGAATCATTGGTTCAAATACCCAACTTTACGATCTTATTCCTTAGCGAGCGGTTCAATTTCAAAACCGATGAAATAAAATTATCTTTTTTTAAGAACAATCTACTCGAAAAATATGATTTTTGCGCCGCAGGATAAATAATATTTCTAGCCTGAAAAGAGAATATGGATAAAATTCGCATAGACGCGCACCAACACTTCTGGCAATATGACCCAGCCAAGCATATATGGATGTCGGATGAAATGCCAGGGTTGAAAACGGATTTTTTTCCGTCTGATTTGCAGCCACATTTATACAATTGCGGCTTATCGGCCTGTGTAGCAGTGCAAGCCGATCAATCTGAACATGAAAACCAGTTTTTGCTCCAACTTGCGGAACAACATGATTTTATCAAAGGAATCGTGGGCTGGGTGGATTTTCGGGCTGAAAACATAGATGAAAGGCTACAATATTATCAAAAATTTCCAAAAATCAAGGGGTTTCGTCATGTCTTACACGACGAATCCCAACGAGAGTTTATGTTGCGGCCTGATTTTATGCGTGGCATCGCCAGCCTCCAAAAATATGGATACACTTACGATATTCTGATTTTCACCGATCAATTGAGATTTACCCTTGATTTTATCAAAGCATTTCCTACACAAAAATTTGTCATTGACCACATTGCGAAACCTTTAATCAAAAAACAAATCGTGGGCGACTGGAAGGATTATATGGAAAAAATTGCCGCGTTTCCCAATGTATATTGCAAAATATCGGGCTTGGTTACGGAGGCCGATTGGAGCAATTGGAAAAAAGAAGATTTTACGGTCTATCTTGATATTATCGTGCAAGCATTTGGTAATGAACGCATTATGTATGGATCAGATTGGCCGGTGTGCCAATTGGCGGCAAGTTACGAGGAGCAATACGGGATTGTGAAAGACTATTTTTCGGGGTTTTCGGAGACGGAACAAAACAAATTTTTTGGGCAGAATGCTAACCGTTTTTATAATTTATAATAAATGCCCTTTTCATGCCTTAATAGAGGCAAAACCATCTCCCCAAATCTGCGCCTTTATCTAAATCTCACTCCAAAACAAATTTTTCAAATAAAAATTAATAAAAAAATCAAGTCAGTGTATCTGCCTTTGCAGTATCTTTGTCCGCTTTTGGCACTCCTTGTCAAAAACTCATCAAGGAGCGGCCTTATTACTTTTTTGATTTTGAAATAATATTTGTTTTTACCGAAAATGAAAGATTTTTCAGCAGTAGCAAACGCGCATCCGCAATATATTGATGGACTTTACCAATCTTGGCTAGCAGAGCCAACCTCCGTGGAGGCCGATTGGTCTGCCTTTTTTAAAGGCTTTGATTATGCCCTTAACGCCACTAATGGCCATACATCCTCCAATGGCACATCCGCCGCAGCACCTTCTGCGGGTTGGCAAAAAGAATTTGCCGTGCTTGGACTGATCCATGGCTACCGCGATCGCGGCCATTTTCTATCCAATACCAATCCGATTCGCCCACGTAAAGACCGCGAACCTAAATTAAGTTTGTCGGATTATGGCCTCTCAGAAGCCGATTTGGATACCGCATTTACGGCAGGTTATGAACTAAATATGCCTAATGCCACATTGCGGAGTATTCTTGTCCGTTTGAATGAATTATACACGGCTACCATTGGTTTTGAAAACGCGCATATCCACAATAAAGAGCGCCGTATGTGGCTGCGCGAAAAAGTGGAATCGCGGATTGTAACGTCTGGTTATGGTTTGTCTTTGGAAAAAAAGAAACGCATTCTAGATCGCCTCAATGAATCGGTTGGTTTTGAGCAGTTTTTACATACCAAATTTGTAGGTCAAAAACGCTTCTCCTTAGAAGGCGGTGAAGCACTTATTCCGGCTTTGGATGCTGCCGTAAATACTGCTGCGGAAAGTGAAATTCCGGTAGATGAAGTGGTTATTGGTATGGCACACCGCGGTCGTTTGAACGTGTTGGCCAATACCTTGCGCAAGACATACCAACAAATTTTTAACGAGTTTGAAGGAAAATCAATCCCAGATCAAAGTTTTGGTTCTGGTGATGTGAAATACCACCTCGGGTTTTCGTCTATGGTGACCACACCATCGGGCAAAGAGGTTTATCTAAAATTATTGCCCAATCCATCGCATTTGGAAGCGGTAGATCCTGTGGTTGAGGGCTTTGCCCGCGCTAAAGCCGATGCACTCTACAATTCGGAATACGACAAAATACTACCCATTCTGATCCACGGTGATGCTGCATTAGCAGGACAGGGTATTGTATATGAATTGATCCAAATGAGCCAATTGGAAGGTTATTATACCGGTGGCACTATTCATATTGTGGTCAATAATCAAATTGGTTTTACGGCCAATTGGGACGAGGGACGTTCTTCCACGTATTGCACACAAGTGGCGGAAGTGGTGCAAGCACCCGTTTTCCACGTCAATGGCGACGATCCAGAAGCGGTGGTTTTTGCTACAGAATTGGCTACCGAATACCGTCAGAAATTCAATTCTGATGTATTTATTGATATTGTTTGTTACCGCCGTTACGGCCATAATGAGAGCGATGAACCTCGTTTTACCAACCCGGATTTGTACGCTCTGATCAGCGATCATAAGAATATCCGCGAATTATATACCGAAACCTTGATCAAACGCGGCGATATTGAAGCCGAAATGGCCAAGGAAATGGAATTGAGTTTCAAATCCAATTTGCAAGAACGCTTGGACGAAGTGCGCCAAAAACCACTGCCTTATACTTACCAAGAAACAGAGCAGGCTTGGCGCAAATTGAGTGCGGTTACCGATGATTTGGCCTTTGCTCAATCGCCCGAAACTGGTATCGACCGTGCTTCTATCGACCATTTGCTCAATCACCTGCTTACGCTGCCTAAAGACTTTAAGCCATTGAATCAAATTGCCAAAACTTTAGAAAACCAGCGTAAATTGGTCGAAAACGGCCAGATTGACTGGGCTTTGGGTGAATTATTGGCTTACTCATCCCTACTATATAGTGGTAAGGATGTACGGATGAGCGGACAAGACGTAAAACGCGGTACCTTTAGTCACCGCCATGCTTGTCCGGCGGATGCCGAAAATTTTCAAAAAATAAACCGCTTAGATGGTATTTCCGATAAGCAGGGCAAGTTTTATATCTACAATTCACTGCTTTCTGAATACGCAGTACTTGGTTTTGAGTACGGTTATTCGCTAGCATCGCCGGATGCTTTGGTGGTATGGGAGGCTCAGTTTGGCGATTTTGCTAATGGGGCGCACAGTATTATCGACCAGTTTGTATTGGCTGGCGAAACCAAATGGCGGCGTATGAGCGGACTTGTTATGTTGTTGCCACATGGTTATGAAGGTCAGGGGCCGGAGCACTCTTCGGCGCGGATGGAGCGTTTTTTGCAAGGTTGTGCTGAGAACAACGTTACGGTGGCTAATTTGACCTCTGCGTCTAATTTGTTCCACATTATTCGCCGTCAACAGGTGCGCAATTTCCGCAAGCCATTGATTATTATGACACCTAAGTCCACCCTTCGTCCGCCATTTAGTATTGGTAATATTTCGGAGATGGAACTCGGCACACGCTTTCAAGAATTGTACGATGATATTGAAGCAAACCCAAAGAAAACCAAGCGTTTATTGGTGTGTAGTGGCAAGGTCTATTACGATTTGCTCCGCCGCAGGGAAGAGACCAAACGTTATGATGTTGCTATTGTGCGTATAGAGCAGTTGTACCCGTTCCCATCGCAGCAATTTGAAGCAATATTGAAAAAATATCCAAATGCTGGCCGCCCTGTTTGGGTACAAGAAGAACCCGCTAATATGGGTGCTTGGTCGCATATTGCGCTGAACCACCGTCAGTACGACTGGGAATATGCTGGTCGCCCTTCGGCTGCATCGCCAGCTACGGGTTTCCCTAAGGTACACGAGCAGCAGCAAAAAGCCCTAGTGGACGAGGCATTCAAACAATAGACTCATACAATGGAGACTTACGGCAAAATATTACTCATCGCCATGCCTGCTTTTTTAGTATTGGTACTGCTGGAGCAGGGCTATGGCTGGCTACGTGGTAAACGCACTTATAACCATTTGGACAGTGTGTCTAGTTTAAGTTCGGGTATCACGAATGTGGTAAAAGATGTGTTAGGATTGAGCGTTTCAATCCTAACTTATGGTTGGTTGCTACAAAAAGTGGCTATTTATAAGGTGGAGTCCACATTTGCAGTGTATGCAATTGCTTTTATTGCATTGGATTTTTCCGGTTATTGGACACATCGGTTGAGCCATGAGATCAACTTTTTTTGGAACAAACACGCCATCCATCACAGTAGCGAAGAGTTTAATTTAGCCTGCGCATTGCGCCAGAGTATTTCGTCGTTTGTCAATTTATTTACCGTATTTTTATTGCCAGCGGCTTTGTTGGGTGTGCCAGCGCAGGTAATTGCGGTAGTAGCGCCGCTCCATTTATTTGCCCAATTTTGGTACCATACCCAACATATTGGCAAAATGGGTTTTCTGGAGCATATCATTGTTACGCCCTCGCACCACCGCGTACACCATGCACTCAACCGCGAGTACATGGACAAAAACCACGGTCAAATTTTTATTATTTGGGACAAATTATTTGGCACATTTCAAGAAGAACTGCCGGAAGCACCGCCTGTATATGGTATTACGCGACCTGCAAAGACTTGGAACCCGATCAAAATCAATTTTCAGCACCTTTGGCTGATGATAAAAGATGCTTGGTACGCTGGTAATATAATGGATAAATTCACGATATGGTTTAAGCCCACCGGCTGGCGACCTGCTGATGTGGAAGCGCGTTTTCCGATAGACAAAATTGAAAATCCTTACCAATTTGAAAAGTACGCGCCTACTTCGGCTAGGTCAATTCAAATTTGGTCATATATGCAATTGACCTGGGTTTTTGTACTCACATTGTATTTCTTTGGCAACCTTGCTTCGATTGGGATACCCGGTATTTTTGTCTATGCGGCGTTTATATTTATGTCGATTTACGCTTATTCGGAGTTTATGGATCGCAACCCGTATGCGCCTATTTTTGAAATCATCAAAAGTGTTTTTGGTATTGGATTGATCTATACAACGGGCGATTGGTTCGCATTGGACACGGTGCTGACCAATGGGAAATACATCGTGGTGGCGGGTTTGTTCTTAACGGCGGTGGTCACCTTTGCGATTGATCGGCAGGATCGAGGGCTTGTTGTTGCATAAAAAGCTCATGTTTTTACTATAACCCATACACTACTATGTCCCTTCGCATTACCCCACTTTTTTCTGGCACTTTCAAATTAGACGGCGGTGCCATGTTTGGTATCGTACCGCGTAGGATGTGGTCCAAACTCAATCCTCCCGACGAAAACAACCTGTGTACTTGGGCGATACGCACTATGTTGGTACAAACCGAAGATGGTCGTAATATATTGATCGACACAGGAATGGGGGAGAAGCAGGATGAAAAATTTCGTAGTCATTTTTTGCCTGAAAATACTGGTGCACTACTGGAATCGCTGGCTCAAACGGGTTTGAAACCCTCCGATATTACCGATGTTTTTTTAACACACCTGCATTTTGATCATTGTGGCGGCGCATTGATGCGTAACCCTGAAACGGGTGCTATTGTCCCTACATTTCCCCTTGCCAAATACTGGACAAATGAGGTGCATTACAATTGGGCGATGCACCCCAATGAGCGCGAAAGGGCTTCGTTTTTAAAAGAAAACTTTGTGCCACTGCAAGAAATGGGGCTACTGCATTTTGTACCCGTGGAGCATAATTACCAGTTTGCGCCCGGTTTTCAAGTCCAGTTTTATTACGGCCATACCGAAGCCTTGATGGTTGCGGTGCTGGATAGTCAGTACGGCACTGTGGTTTATTGTGCCGATGCACTACCTTCGCAATGGCATATCGGGATGCCGTATGTGATGGCTTATGATATACGTCCGTTAGTGACTTTGGAAGAGAAGACTGTTTTGCTACAAAATGCGGTGGACAACGGACATATCCTGTTTTTGGAACACGACCCTGTTGCTGAATTTGTGACGGTAAAAAAAGATGAAAAGGGGCGGATTGTGGCGGACCGGGTGGGGATGTTGGGGTAAATTCGTATCAATTACGACCTTTTGCATTGCGGCTTTCTGCCTTTACTTTATTTGTAATATCGTCCATAATTTTAGAATGGCCATTAATGATACCTGATACGTTCTATTGAGTAAATATGCTTCGATGTTATTCATCTTGTGGCAAAAAGCGTATCTATCCCAACCCACAACCTCCCTCCCACGTCATTACAAAAAAGTAAAAATTTACGCTATGAAAAAAAATTGTATTGTATTCCTATTTACCCTTGCATTGGCCACTATCGCCTGCAACAAAAACAACGACACCCTCGAAGCCGCTACGATTACACAACGAGACTTCAGTTATTGTGCGTGTTGTGGTGGTTTTTTTATTGAAATTGACGGTGTTCAACGTCGGTTTGAAACAATTCCCTCTAGTAGCACGATTGATCTGCAAACGATTACCCTGCCCTTAGAAGTAAAGGTGCGTTGGCAAGAAAAGCAGGAGCGTTGCAAGGACGATTTGATCGATATACTGGAAATGGTACCCAATTAATTACCACTAGTACCAGCGCATTTACCTTTGGTGTATTTTTTTACGCCAGCACATTCCGCTACACAAGCATTGCCATAAGTTTTGTTATCACAACCGCATACTGGTTGGTATTGCTCCGTGCATACGCAGTCGGGGTTAGGCTTGCCTTTGCAATCATTGGTAGCTTTGGCAGATTTGCAGGCCAATAGACCTAGGCAAAGGATGGTGGTAAAAATGATGGAATTTTTCATAATGTGCTGTATTTGTGTTGTGTTGGTTTGGAATTTTTTTTGGGGGGGGTGGATTTATTCAATTTTTTGGGAATGGGAAATTGGTGATATTAATCCAATTTTGGGCGACGCGGGATTGATATTTATTCAATTTTTTGGGAATGGGGAATTGGTGATATTAATCCAATTTGGGGGACGCGGGATTGATATTTATTCAATTTTTTGGGAATGGGAAATTGGTGATATTAATCCAATTTGGGGGACGCGGGATTGATATTTATTCAATTTTTTTGGGAATGGGAAATTGGTGATATTAATCCAATTTGGGGGTGTAGAGACGTTGCAGTGCAACGTCTCTACGGTACCAACGTCCCCAAAACGGGACAATATACCCCCAAAACGGTATCAACGTCCCCAACGGTACCAACGTCCCCAAAACGGGACAATATACCCCCAAAACGGTATCAACGTCCCAAAACGGTATCAACGTCCCAAAACGGTATCAACGTCCCAAAACGGTATCAACGTCCCAAAACGGTGTCAACGTCCCAAAACGGGACAATATACCCCCAAAACGGACCAACGTCCCAAAACGGTATCAACGTCCCAAAACGGTATCAACGTCCCAAAACGGTATCAACGTCCCAAAACGGTATCAACGTCCCAAAACGGTATCAACGTCCCCAAAACGGTATCAACGTCCCCAAAACGGTATCAACGTCCCCAAAACGGTATCAACGTCCCAAAACGGTATCAACGTCCCCAAAACGGTATCAACGCCCCAAAACGGTATCAACGTCCCAACGGTATCAACGTCCCCAAAACGGGACAATATACCCCCAAAACGGGACAACGTCCCCAACGCTATCATCATACCCAAAATCGGTATCATCATACCCAATTGTTACCCAAAATACCGAAATCGGTATCAAAATCATCCATTTGGTACCACGCCACGCACGCACACGACCACGTCTGCGCGTCCACGACATCCACCAAAAAATATCTACAACATCGATTTAATAATCGCTGCGAATTCTGCTACGCTCATAGCACCCTGGTCGCCTTCACCCTGTTTGCGGACACTAATATTACCCGCTTCTGCCTCTTTTTCGCCTACTACGATAATAAACGGAATACGTTTCAATTCGTTATCGCGTATTTTTTTGCCAATCGTCTCGTTACGATCATCGACAAAACCGCGGAGGTCATCCACGCCCAATTGCTGCATCACGTCATTGGCATACTCCACAAAACGATCCGAAACAGGCAAGATCGCAAACTGCTCCGGCGAAAGCCAAAGCGGGAATTTTCCTGCGCAATGTTCGATCAATACACCCGTAAAACGTTCCATAGAACCAAACGGCGCACGGTGGATCATCACCGGACGGTGTTCCTGGTTATCGGCACCGATATATTTCAGATCAAAGCGAATAGGTAAGTTATAATCCACCTGGATTGTACCCAATTGCCAAGAGCGACCGAGTGCATCTTTCACCATAAAATCGAGTTTAGGGCCATAAAACGCCGCTTCACCCAATTCCGTTACCGTGTTCAGTCCCGCTTCCGCAGCCGCTTCAATAATAGCCGCCTCTGCTTTGCGCCAATTCTCATCGGTACCCACGTATTTAGAAGGATTTTCGGGGTCGCGCAATGAAATTTGCGCCGTAAAATTCTCAAAACCCAATTTCGCTAACACAAACTGCGTCAGTTCCAATACATTCAGGAACTCCGATTTGAGTTGCTCCTCGGTACAGAAAATATGCGCATCATCCTGTGTAAAGCACCTTACCCGTGTAAGACCATGCAATTCGCCCGATTGCTCGTAGCGATACACCGTACCAAATTCAGCAAAACGCACCGGCAATTCCTTATACGAACGAGGTCGGTAACCAAAAATTTCGCAGTGGTGCGGGCAGTTCATGGGCTTGAGCATAAACTCCTCATCTTCATCGGGCGTAAGGATAGGTTGGAACGAATCTTTACCATATTTGTCCCAGTGTCCCGATGTGACATAGAGTTTCTTAGAGCCGATATGTGGTGTAATAACGGGCAAATAGCCGCGTTTTAACTGCTCTTTTTTCAAAAAATCTTCGAGGCGTGCGCGCAGAGCCGTTCCTTTAGGCAACCAAATCGGCAGACCTTGGCCTACTTTTTCGGAGAACATAAACAGTTCCAATTCCTGACCGAGTTTGCGGTGGTCGCGTTTTTTGGCCTCCTCAATCATCGCCAAATAGTCTTCCAATTCCTTTTGTTTAGGAAAAGTAATAGCATACACCCGCGTCAATTGTTTGCGATCGGTTTTACCGAGCCAGTAAGCACCCGCCAAATTAGTAATTTTGACGGCTTTAATGGTTTCGGTGCTAGGGATATGCGGCCCTTTACAAAGATCTACAAAATCGCCCTGTTGGTAAAACGTAATGCTACCATCTTCGAGGCGTTCGAGTAGTTCGAGTTTGTACTCATCACCTTTTTCGGTGAAATACTTGATCGCATCTGCTTTGCTCACTTCGGTACGCGTATAAACGGATTTATTACGCGCCAATTCGAGCATTTTTTGCTCAATTTTAGGCAAATCGGCAGCCGTCAGAGGTTTTTCGCCGGAGTCCACATCATAATAGAAACCGTTGTCGATGGCAGGGCCAATACCGAATTTCATATCCGGGTAAAGGGCTTGCAATGCTTCAGCGAGCAAATGCGCCGAAGAGTGCCAATAGGTTTGTTTGCCTTCTTTGTCCTCCCATTTGAGGAAAGTAATGGTACTGTCCTCGTTGATGGGGCGCAAAAGGTCGCGCGTTTCCCCGTTTACCTTGGCCACCAATACATTGCGCGCCAAGCCTTCGCTAATGGACTTAGCAACGTCCATCGCGGTTGTTCCTTTGGCATACTGACGAACGTTGCCATCTGGAAAAGTAATATTAATCATAAAAATGTAGTTTAGCCCACCCAAACGAAAGGCAGGAGCCTTTTTCTAGTTTTTAGCCGCGTCGATCTTGGGTATGATGCTATATATGCTACTCCAAAAACAGCGACTAAATACTCAGAAATTGGCGTTTTGTGAAAAATGAGGCGCAAAGTTAGTATAAATACTGGAGTAAGGCGGCAATTTGAGGTTAAGTATTTATAAGAAGTACATTTTGTAATTGCCCTGCGACTACTTATCTTTGCCGCATGTTTGCATATTTAAGAGGAGAAATAACATACCGCAGCCCTGCATTTATGACCTTAGAAGTGAATGGAGTAGGCTACCATTTGATGATTCCGCTGAGTACTTATACGGCTTTGCAGGGATTAGAAAAAGCATTGGTTTATACCCATTTTCATGTGCGCGAAGATGCGCATACGCTGTATGGTTTTGCTACGCAGGCCGAGCGCAATTTATTTGTACAATTGATCGGTGTATCGGGTGTAGGCCCGTCCACGGCGCAATTGATCCTATCGGCGATGACGGTGGATGAGGTGCGGTCGGCGGTGATTGGGGAGCAAGCGCATATTTTGCAACGCGCCAAAGGCATTGGCCCCAAGGCTGCCAAACAGATTATCCTCGATTTGAAGGACAAACTGACCAAAGAATCGCCAGACGGGCCAGTGATACTGCCCGGTATGGGAGGTGCGGACAATAACAGTGCACGCGAGGAGGCATTATCGGCCTTGATGGCGCTTGGTTTTAGTCGGATTCCGGTGCAAAAAGCATTAAATCAAGTGGCTAAGGAGCAACCTGCGGCGCTGAAAGTGGAAGAAATTATTAAATTTGCGTTGAAGTATTTGAGTAATTAGTACTTTAACATTTAAAATTTAGCATTGAACATTTAACATTGAAAAATACTAATTTATAAGTGCGAATTAACGAGCGTTATACAATCACTGCTCTCCTATATTTGTATTCATCTCCAAAGCAGATGAGTCTATTTGAGTTTGATCAAGACGGTTTTCATGCACTAAAACTGCCTATGATGCCTGGGGAACTGTTAAGGCATCTAATTGATCGTAAGTACATCGAATTTGTTCCCGATGACCCTTCTTTTGCAATGAAAAGAGAAATATTGCTGCTAGACGAAGGGATCAATAAAGTGAAGCCATACTTCGATGAATGCGCAAATTATTCGGTAGGCGTAATTGAGCAAATTAATGGGTTCTTTTTGAGCAAAGATTTAGCCATAAAAGACGAATACTTGCACTTGCCATTTTACTCCATATTGGTACAAGATCGAAGAATTAAATTTCAATTTGAATATATTGATTCGTTGCTACACCTATCAATCAAATTTGTGAAAATTGTAAAAGGACAACCTATGGGTATCAGCACATTTACACTGCCGGCTCAATTCATGGATCAGTATAACGATACGCTAACGGTCATATTAACATCAATTATCGAAGCAATAGCGCAAGACGATTAATTGAACATTTAAAATTTAGCATTGAACA
>JBEAVK010000087.1:0-97309 GCA_041160955.1 Bacteroidota bacterium | reverse complement strand
TTTTTTATGCGCGCATTTCTAATTATTGCTACAATTGCCGTTTGGACTATTTTTTTGGGGTGTAAATTGGATTCCAAAACAAAGTCGCCTTCAGAAACAACCACTTTTACGGTACCTCGTTTCACCCTTATCCCGACAGACACGTTTTATTTTAACAATTTTGTGGATTGCAATATGGCCGAAGCATGGATTGGCGATACATTCCGCATTTTTCCAGGAAAGTACGGAGAAGATCCGCTTTGGGGTGATGCGCGTGACCTAAAATTTGCCAGCGGAAAAAATGCTGACGAGGCATTCAGTAGCAAGGCCGAAAATTTTACGGCACCTAAAATGCCCGCCAATGTGCCCATTGGAACACCCGGGTTGCACGGTGCTGTATGGTTTGAAACGGTGTATCAGGATGCAAAAGACGCTTCCGGTCGAACCTTATATGCCGTTTATCACAACGAAAACTACCCAATGACGCTTCCTTTTGACCCCAAAACAGGCGAGGGGTATATTGACAAAAATTGGCCACAAGGTTTAACAGGATTAACTTCTCCTGCTGCGGTTTGCCGAATTGGCATTATGAAATCAATTGATGGCGGTCGGAGTTGGGACAATAAAGGGCTTTTTTTAGAGGACAAGCAGCCCCGTATGATTTTGAAACCCCACAATACATCCTGCACTTTTGCTGGGGGCGTAGGCGATCCTTCTGCGGTGGCTTCGGGCGATTATTTGTACCTTTTTTATGGCGAATATGGCTTCCCGGGTACTTATGATCCGGCTCATTACGACCCAACGGTAGAAGCAAATGGCCAATGTATTAGTGTGGCGCGTATCCGATTAAGCGATTTGGATGCTCCACAAGGAAAGGCTTTACGGTGGAATGGCACCGAGTTTGCGGCTGCGTGGGACAGCGTGGGTCACCCCATTAGCAGCCTTCAAATCCCGATTGCAGAAGGGGGCGGTGCGGCATCATCCCCTACAGGTGGTTTTCATTGGGGACCATCGGTGAGTTGGAATACTTACCTGAATTGTTGGGTAATGCTCATGGGTAAGGTGACTGGCTCTTCTTGGAAAGGCAGCAGTTTGTATATTTCTTTCAATCCACACGCAGATTTGGGTACAGGCAACAATGCACAAAATTGGACAAAACCGCAATTGTTGACCGATAAACCGGGTCATACTATGTGGTATCCTTCGCTACAGCCCACCAATACACCCGAAGATATTGCCAACAAAAACACCTGTTTAAAATTGGGTAAACGAGCACGACTATTTTACAAGTATTCGGATTTGGGCAAATATCGATCTGAATATTTGATTGAGTTTGAGAAATAGGCGTTAGCATTGATATTCAGGCTCAAGTTGAATATCATTCCATTATAACACCACATTCAAGGATTTTTCAAGTATTCGGAACGCAGCAGGGCATTTGCCCAAAAATTCACCATCGGCTTCCAATAAAATGGGTGCTTCGTTGAGCGATTCAATATGCGCGGTTTTCACCTGTACTCCTGTCAATTTGGAGTGTTGGAGGAGTGAGCCGTTGTAAAAACGTGGGGTTTGCAAGAGTACTTCCCAACGCGGTATTTGTCGTGCAAATGTGAGGGCGAATAAACCATCATCGGGGATGGCGTGCGGTACCAATTGCATACCTCCGCCCGAATATTTGCAAATACCCACATTGATGGTGTAAAAATGATCTTCTACAGGCATCGCCTCATCCCATACAATACGACCTTTGCTGGGGTGATAGTCGAATAAATACCGCGCAACGGCGATTAAATAGGCAATTTTAGCATTAGGTTTGCCGTCATCTTCTAATTTTTTGGCGACAAATCCATCGTAGGCCATTCCGGCTACATTGGCAAAATAGACCTGTTCAGGTTGGTCATCTAGGGTGTAATATTGTACGTGTCCAATATCTTGCAGGTGAGTAATGGGGTTTAAAAGGCTTTTCAGTCGGGTCTCTATATGGTGCGAAATTTGGTAGGTACGCGCCCAATCATTACCTGTTCCTACGGGCAATAATGCGTAATATATGTCTTGAGTAGGCACTTCGGTTTGCGACATAATGCCATTAATGAGTTCAAAATTGGTGCCATCGCCCCCAATCCCGAGGATATTACGGTAGCCTTTGAGCAGGGCATCTTGTACTAGTCGGGTAGCATGGCCTTTTTGTTGTGTAAATTGCACGGAATACGAAAAGCCTAGCACTTGTAATTGATGCTCAATTGCTTTCCAGCGGCGCTCCACTGCGCCATTTCCCGCTGTGGGATTGGCGATAATATACCAAAATGATGGATGAATGATGGGTTTCAAATTTTGAATGGTGGATGATGCGTAATGATTACACGTTTAAGTCTTACATTTGTCTCTTGGGATGTACAAGTGCAGCTAAGGAACGATAAATAAATTATATACCATTTATCTATTTATCTGATAAACACCGTTTTCTTATAAAATTTTTGTAAGTTCGAAATACTTTTTAATTATTCACCATTCAAAAAAAGTGATTCTAATCATCGACGACGACAAAGCCATTTGCCTTTCATTGGCTTTATTGTTAGAAAAAGACGGTTTTGAAACAGAAGCCGCCCATACTCCGGGTGAAGCATGGGCCGTTATTGGGCGTATAGTGCCGGAATTGATCTTGCTGGATATGAATTTTTCCAGCGAAACCACCGGAAAAGATGGCCTTCGTATGTTGGAAGCCATCAAAACACGCCAGCCCTCGGTACCCGTTGTCCTCATTACCGGATGGGCAACCATTGACTTGGCGGTGAGCGGTATGAAAATTGGTGCTTCCGATTTTATACACAAGCCTTGGCAAAATGCGCATTTGTTACAATCTGTGCATGCCATTCTTGATCTTAATAAGCCCTCCGAACGCCATACTACTCGAAAAAAACTGGACGCACAGTTTGATTTTGCCCAAATTATTGGCGAAGATCCAGCAATGCTAAAAATACTCGAAACCATTAGCCGCGTGGCACTCACCGATGCGCCTATACTTATTATGGGTGAAAGCGGTACGGGCAAAGAACTAATTGCTGAGGCTATCCACGAAAATAGTCGCCGCAATAAAAAGCCCTTCGTAAAGGTTAATTTAGGGGGCATTTCGACCAGTTTATTTGAATCAGAAATGTTTGGCCACGTACGCGGCGCATTTACCGATGCTCGTACGGATCGGATCGGGCGCTTCGAAATGGCGCATAATGGCACCATTTTTTTGGATGAAATAGGCGATTTAGACCTGTCCAATCAGGTAAAACTCTTGCGCGTACTACAAGACCGCAGTTTTGAAGTACTCGGTAGTAGTCGCACCAAAACGGTGAATACACGGGTCATTTGCGCTACTAACCGAAATTTGGAGGAAATGGTGGCAGACCAAACTTTTCGCGAAGACTTGTTGTACCGAATCAACCTCATTGTATTACGCCTCCCGCCCCTACGCGAACGACCTGGAGATATTGCGCTATTGGTGCGCCATTTCTTGAAAAACTTAAGCGAATTGTACGACCGACCATTGCAAATTTCCGCCGAAAGTATGCAATGGCTTAAAGCGTTGCCGCTACCGGGTAATATCCGACAATTGAAAAACCTTGTGGAGCGTACCGTTCTAGTATCTAGCCACGATAACTTGCAATTGGCCGATTTTCAACAACAATACGAACCTTCCACCCCAAAAAACAAAACAGGACTGCCAGAAGTAGGCACAATGACACTGGAAGCCATGGAAATCCAAATGATTCGTCAGGCAATGGCATTTCATAAAGAGAAAATAGCCCGTGTGGCTCGGTCTTTAGGACTTACGCGCTCGGCACTGTATCGGCGTTTGGAAAAATATGATATACCGTATCAAGAGGAATAAAGGAACGATAAAACAGGTCTAAAACACATGAAACTCCAGTATAAATTTATTTTCTATATCGTTTTTATACATACAATAGCGCTGGTGCTGTCGTATTTTGTATTTGAAAAAAATAAAATCCTGTTTCTTGTTTCCGAAGCGGTGATATTGGTTTCGGTAGGGCTTTCGTGGTCTTTGTACAACGACCTTATCAATCCGCTTCAATTGCTCCTGCGCGGCACCGATGCCATGCGTGATCGCGATTTTAATGTCCGTTTTGTACCCACTGGTAAATATGAAATGGACAAGTTGATTGGCGTATATAACGAAATGATCGATCAATTGCGTACCGAACGCACCTTGCAGGAGGAACAACATTTTTTCTTGGAAAAACTAATCCAAACGTCTCCAACAGGCATTATTATGTTGGATTATGACCAAAAAGTGGATGCTATTAACCCAAAAGCAGCGGCACTTTTGGATCTTTCCAGTCAACACCACCCGATATTGCAGCCCAATCATGCTTTTCTAAAAACCATTATAGATCAACCTATGGGTACTGCAAACCTGCTGAGTATGGGCGGAGTCAAGAAGTATAAAGTACAGAAAGCGCAGTTTATCAGCCGCGGCTTTCCACGTGCTTTTGTGATGATCGAAGAATTGACGGCTGAAATCCTAGAAGCCGAAAAGACCGCTTATGGTAAGGTCATTCGAATGATGGCGCACGAGGTGAATAATTCAATTGGGGCTATTAATTCAATTTTGGATACGGTGTTGTCGCGTCCAAAAACAGTACCATTGCAAGCACGCGATTTTGAAGCATTACAAATTGCTTACGACCGCAATGAACACCTCAATCAGTTTATGCGCCGATTTGCGGATGTAGTCCGTTTGCCTGCATTACAAAAAGAGAGGTTTGATTTACACGATTTACTCCATAATGTAGCCGTACTGATGGGTTTCAAGGCAAAAGAACGCGGTGTACACTTCATTTTTGAATTGGCGGAACAACCCTTTTGGATCAATGCCGATATGCAGCAAATGGAACAGGTATTGATTAATATTGTCAAAAATGCCATTGAAGCCATAGAGCAAAGTGGTTCAATTACCTTTTCCACCACGTTAAATCCGCCTCAGTTAAGTATAACCAATACTGGTAAAGGTATTGATGAGGCCGTTGCTCCATTGCTGTTTTCCCCTTTTTTTACGACCAAAAGCACAGGTCAAGGCGTAGGACTTACATTGATTCGGGAAATTCTGTCGAGCCACCAATTTGGCTTTTCACTGGCTACCGTGGCCGCTAAAGAGACTGTGTTTGAAATTCGGTTTTAAGTATCAGGACACAATTACAACATTACTACCGCATAAACAGTTATACACCACATGATAGAAAATGATGAGCAGCGCATCGCGCTCCGACCCGTATTGACCCTAAAAACAAATCTTTCAAAACCAGAGGAAGTTTTTCAAAATACCACCCTCCGGCCAATCCTTAAAATGCAGCATCCGCTACTTATTCAAGTGTTTTATGCTTATATCCTAAAACGCAGGGACACCTATTTTAGAATGGCCAAAAAAGACCAAATGGACTGGATTACAGATAGCGTACGCTCCGATTTACGGCTGCGCAACCAACTTTGCGGTATGATTATTGGCCATTTTACAACCAGCGAGTTGACCATTTTTTTGGAAAATGAACCCGATATGGTGCGCCGATTAACGACTATGCTCATCGAAAGACTACAAAGTGAAACCTTTGTTCAGGGGGGGGCTACTTCTTAAAAAAAACTGGCTTGCGCTGGTTCAATCCTGCCTTTGTCAGCATCGTATCAAATAGCCCATATACCACCGGGACAATAATCAGCGACAAAAACATAGACGAGTTAAGGCCACCTATAATAGCCCAAGCCAAACCATTTTTCCAAGCCGAACCCGCGCCGCCTGTCATAGCAATCGGTAAAAGGCCAATTACCATAGCAATATTGGTCATCAAAACTGGCCGGAAACGCATTTTGGTGGCTGTAAGCAGTGCTTCATGGAGGGGCATGCCTTCACTGCGCAGTTGATTGGCAAAGTCAACAACAAGGATTGCGTTTTTGCCCACCAAACCGATCAGCATCAACATACCAAGACCTGTAAAAACAGTTAAGTTTTCGCTCGCCAATGCCAGTGCTAAAAACGCACCAATGATACAAAGCGGAATGGTAATCAATACCACAAACGGATATACCCAGTTGTCGTACAGTGCCACCATAATTAAATAAACCAAAAGCAACGAAGTCCAAAGCGCAAAACTCATGGTACCGATGCCCTGTTGTTGGCGCTTGAGGTCGCCGCCGTATTTAATATAGCAACCCGTAGGTAAAGGTAATTTATCCAGTTGTGCTTTTATATCGCGGCTCACCGAACCATTGGGCCGCCCAATTACCTGCGCTGTAAATACGATAGAGGGCATACGGTCGCGCCGTTCGAGACGAGTAGGCGCAACACCTTCTTTAATATCGGCAAATTGCTGGAGATACACCGTGCTGCCCAATGGATTGACGAGCGAAAGGTGCGCTATATTATCGGCACTGCGGCGGTCAAAAGCATCTAAAGCAATACGGATCGGGTATTCGTATTCGCCGTCGCGGTAACGTGCATCTGTATTGCCGCTGAACGCCGTTTGGAGCGTAAGCCCCACTTGAGCCATCACAAGACCATAATCGGCCATGCGCTTGCGGTCCACATCCACCCTTATTTCGGGATTGCCGCCCTCCACGGATGGCGTTATATCCACACAACCCGGCACACTTTTCATAATACCCTGTATGGTATTGGACATGGCGAGCAGGGAATCCAAATTAGGGCCATTCAAATAAATCTCGATGGGCATAAAGGACAGCCCCATAATATCAATCGGGGAAGTTTTTATGTTTACCCCCGCGATGTGTTCTTCGAGTTTGATCTTCGTTTGCAAGGCATATACCGGCGTAAGTACCTTGCGCTCATCTGGATAAGGCTTTAGAAATACATGGATTTCACCAATAAACGGCGCATTGAGGCCAAAGGCTTTATTCGTCGTACCTACTGTTGTAAAAGTGCGAATGACATCGGGTTGTTGGCGCAAAAAGGCTTCTGCTTTTTGGATAGCAGCGTTGGTTTGCGCAAGAGAAGCGTCTTTAGGCAATTCCACCGCTACCAAAAATTCGCCCCGTTCGCCTGCATCAAAAAAGGAATTACCGATCAATCCGCTAGTCACCAAAAACACCGAAGCAATCAGTAGCAATACGGCGGAGATAATGGTGATAAATTTATTCCAGCCACTCCGAAGTGACCAGCGCAAGGCAGCGACAAAACCATCCGTTAACCAATCTAAAAATTGCTCAAAATACTTGATAATCAGCCCGCCGATATTTTTTCCTTCAAAACGGTGCAATTTGCCCACCCTCGAGGTGAGCCAAGGCACCAAGGTGAAAGAAACTAAAAGCGACATGAGGGTAGAAGTGAGTACGGTCATACAAAACTGCCGCAACAAATTGGGCACCAAACCCACCGTAAATACAATGGGCAAAAACACCACCACATCCACCAATGTAATACTAATTGCGGTAAATCCAATTTCCATTCGGCCATCGTAACTCGCCTGCACACGGTCTTTCCCCATTTCCAGGTGTCGATATATGTTTTCGATAACGACAATAGCATCATCCACCAAAATACCGATCGACAACGACAAACCCAACAGACTCAACATATTGAGCGAGTATCCGCAGAGTTTCATCATAATAAAGGTACTCACAATGGAGGTTGGGATACTCACCAACACAATCATGGCATTGCGGATACTATGCAGAAAGAGCAGCATGACTAAACTCACGAGAATCACCGCAATAATCAAATCCTCGATCACAGCATCGGTGGACATTTTGGTGAATACACTGCTATTGGCCACTACTTGGAATTGGAGCCCTTCTTTTTCGTAGGTTTTTTCGAGTTTTTTTATTTTTTCCAATACCAAATCCGACATTTCCACGGCATTGGCGTCACCTTGTTTTCGGATGCTAATACCTACTGCGGGGCTTTCGTTGGCGCGGCACACGATTTCGGGGTCGCGCACGCCATCCTGTACATCTGCAATATCGCGCAGAAATACGGTGCCACCAAATCGGCTTTTCCCAATGACTAAAGCGCGTATTTCATCCAAAGAATTAAATTTTCCAGCCAAACGAATACGGACTTGGCTCACATCATCGGTTACTTTACCAGTTGGGAAGTCGAGGTTGGCCGTTTGTATGGCTTGCGATACTTGTAAGAGCGAGAGGCCATATTGTTCTATTTTATAAGAATTGATATTGATCTTTACTTCGCGTTGTTCACCACCGAGGATATTGACCTGCGCAACACCTTTTACCTGACCAATTTCGGAGACAACGCGGTTTTTGACCAAATCGTAAAATGCAGTGCCCGACATATTGCCGCTCACCGCAAGGCGTACCACAGGTAATTCATCTAATGCAAATTTATTAATCACCGGAGCGCGTACCTCTTTTGGGAAAAGGGATACGACTTGGTTCATTTTGCGCTGAATTTCTTGTACCGATTTATCCAAATCGACTTGTTGCTCAAATTCAACAGCAATAAAGCACACATTTTCGTTGGAAACGACCTGTATTTGGTCAATACCTTCCAAAGATGAAATGGCATCCTCGATGGGTTTGGCCACCGTATTTTCCACTTCGCTGGGCGAAGCACCCGGATAAGCCGTAATAATAGTAACAACAGGCGGACTGAACTTGGGTACCAGTTCAATAGGTAGCGAAGTATAAGAGGCAATACCCATAAAACTCAATATCGTAAACAATACAATAATAAGCGATGGCCGCCGTATAGCAATTTCGGTTAAATTCACAGTTGCAGTAATTTTCCTGCAAAGGTAGTAATAAAAAACGAGCCGCCCGGAACACCGAACGACTCGTTTTACTCGTATTAATCTAAATTAGATTATTGTTTTGTATAGTTGATAACAGAGGTAGTAGTATAAGAACCACCTGTAAAGTTATCAACGAGGGTATAAGAACCGCTCAATTTCTTAGTAGCAGGATCGTATGTTAATAGACCAGACCACTTGTCGCCACTTGCATCAGCCACATCTGTGAATTCTAAATTTAAAGCAGAAGCATCAGAGCTGTTTGCCTTTTTTACATTAGCAGTAAATGTAGCGTCAAAACCACCAAGTTTCTCAATACGGACTGATGTAGTAGAACCAGAAACTGGCTTAATAACGCATACTTCAGTCAAATTGAAAGTACCGCTTCCTATTGATGGGTCAGTAGATTGATTTACTTCGCTTCCAAGGTAGTCGCCAAGGAATTTTGTTGGCCACTCTACATTACAAACGCCAGCAGCATCTGCTTCGTAACCTTCGTCGCATACGCAAGTACCATCAAAACAAGTACCTGTACCGCATTTGCCTTCGAGATCTTTACAAGGGTCAGATTCGCAAGATGCGAACATTGTCATAGCACCTACAAGTGCTGGGAATAGAAGTTTCTTGATCATGTTGTCGAGAATGTGTTTAGTTAACTAAAATGATTTAATTTTGGAAAGAGCCGCAAAGATAAGCATTTCTTTCTTAAATGAGCGAGATTAACGCCCGTTCTTTAAAAAAATTTTGTCCCACTGCAAAAATTTATTCGACTGCACCATCACTGTATATATTCCTTCGGGCAAATAATCGGGTAGTCGCAAGGTGCTTTGCCCTATTTTTATCCATTGTTCATCAAGGGTTCGGCCATTCAAATCCATCAATTTCCACAAGGCTTTTTCTACTAATGGTGTAATCTGTAATTCGGTTCCAACTGTTGCAGGGTTGGGATATATAGAAAGACCCTTTACCTGCCCAAAAGGTTGGGTTACGCCACTGGTATTTAACACCTCTGTACAAGAAGTACGGGTACAGCCGCTTCCGTCGGTCACGGTGGCGCAGTAAGTACCCGGATTTAGGTTGGCAATAGTGGTGGTAGTGGCACCTGTATTCCAGAGTGTGGTATAAGGTAAATTGATCGCTCCTTTTACCAATACAGTTACCTTTCCGTCTGCTGCCGATATGCCCGAAGCGGGGTTACTTTGCATCTCAATGCTAAAATCTTCTACAATCACAAAAACGGAGGTAATACAGCCTGCTGCATCTATGGCTTCCACATTATTAAAACCCGGTAACAAATCCACTGGATTGCCTATTACACCCGAAGACCAATATACGGTAATGGGATCTGTTCCTCCAAACACATTCAGATCGACTGCGATTGTTCCATCACAATTGGTCTGTTGTGAAGCACCAAAAATAACAGGTGGTGGCGGGGGTTGCTGTACTATAATGAGGATATTTTGGATCTCTTTTTGGCAACCATACTGGTCCACTGTTTTTAAGTTAAGCGTTCCTAATCCATTATTGAGATCCGGAATAATAAAAATGCAGGTATCTGCTAAAGACACCACTGCATTATCATAGATCCAAGTATAGGCACTAATTGGTTCGGAAGCACTAGCGATGGCTTTTACCTCCAAACCGCCTGAGTAACAAGCCCCCGTAAATGAACTCGTGGCTCCTGCCTGTAATATTCCTGCTTCTAAATGCTCGGCCACATTAATTGTTTTTGTAAACGTACAGGTTTTTCCATCCGTCGTATTCGTCAGGTTAATAGCGTAATTGCCGCCTGCTACAATATCCAAACAAGCCGTTCCATTGCCAATAGGTTGGCCATTGCGTGTCCAAGTGTAGGAATTTGCGCCCGTGCCTGCACATACGACCTGTAGGGGAGTTCCACACGTTACTGTGGCTTGTGTGGGCACACTAGCAAGTAAGTCTATACCATCCACTACCGTCAGATAAAAATTAATAATAGAATCGCATCCATTGGGTGCAGGAATAGCCACACTGTGCAGACCCGCTTGTGTAAACGATTGGTTGCCGCGCACAAAGGTTTCGCCTGAGCATATAGCATGTAATTCAAAAACCGTAGCCGTTCCCGTTCCGCCTATCGTCACCATGCCTTTTTGGGTGCAAGCATTAGCATCGGTAATGGTAATGGCGTAAATACCACTTACCGGAACCTGGACAGTGGCCAATGTGTCACCGGTACTCCATTCCCACGATAATGCGCCTGTTCCACCAGATGGGTTCACCGTAGCCATACCTGCTGTACTACAACTGGCTGGTGTTACGCCACTAAAACTTAAAGAAATGGGTAGTGCAGGTTGGGTGATTTGCCCCGAACGTGTAGAAGTAAAACCACTTGGCGATTCTGTGACTGTGACGGTATAAGTACCCGCTGCTAGGCTATCAATTTGGTAAAAATTTTGGGTATTGGCCGACCATTGATAAAAAAAAGTGCCTCCAACTTGGCCGCCATATACGTCAACGCCTAATTTACCTGTCTTTTTCCCCCAACACAAAACAGGTTCTTTATAAGTAACTACAGTTGTCAATGCTGGTGCATTGGAACCGCCATAGATAAAGGACAGTTTGTAATTAGCACCATTATTATTGGTCAACATAAAGGTTTCTGGTATAAAATCATCCCCAAGTGTATCCACATCGGCGCGTATGTAAATTTCCATGGTATAATTGGTACCAATATTCAAACCGCTGGCCAAATTGATATCGGTACTCAGGTTGCGGTAACGCGTTGTATATGGCCCTTGTGTGGTATTATAGTCTTCGGGAATGGTTGCATTAGACCAGTTGCCGCCGCCTTGTCCTGTTGGATAAATACGGTAGTACAATGATGCTGAAGTGACATTATTAATACAACTTTCCCAAGTAATGACGGATGCGCCAGATAAAGAAAGCGACCGCAGGTTACCCAATTGTAAGCCTTGAAAAGCCGTTTCGTAATCGCAAGCAGCAATGGCAAATTCATCTTCCGTACCGTTTATTTTTAAGCGGATATGAGAAGAGCAACCTCCTACAAAACTGTAGCCACAAGCATGGAGATCTGCCGTGACCAATTGGCTGATAATTAATAGTGTAAATATAAAACGCATTGTAATCGGTATTTTAATGGAGCATGCGGCTGCCTCCAATATAATTTAAAATTTAGCGTTTAATATTTAAAATTAATACAATTAATAATGTTAAACGCTAAATTTTAAATGTTAAATTTTTGAAGCCGCATTACTCCGTTCTCAAAAAATTATAGCAAAAACCACGCCATAGCCTTATTTCAACAAACGGTCTGCCATACCTAATGGCTCTAATCCATTCATTTTAATACTCCAAGTAATACGGCGCAGGTAATTACCCTTGCTCGTTTCCTTATATAATCGGTTGATATTTTGAGAATTAATTGCAGGGAAATATACATTAAAGTACCCGTTTAAGAACGACAACGCAAAACCACCGCTCCAAAATAATGAACTAGGCTCAGTGCCTCCACTCGGCAAATAACCCAAATCGGCATAACCCAAATCAAAATAGGGTTTTAATGGAATACCTAAAGGCAATTTCTTAGGTAAATCGGCTTCTAAGTTGACCGCAAAAAGATAATTATTACTATGACCTACATCACCGGAGGCCTGGTATTGGCTACCAAAAGCGTATTTGAATCCGCCTTCCGCTTGTTGAATTTGTCTATTAGCAAAGCCACTTGAGCCATTTCGATTCAAATACAGATAGTCGTGTTTATAATCAGTATAGCCATTCTGCGCCAAGGAAAGTGAGCCACGGGCAAAAGGATCATCTGCTCCAAAGCCCAGCGATTTGCGCTCCCGACTGCTATTTTGAATAAAATAACCACCATAAAACCGGAAATTCACCTTGCGCTTATCGGTATAGAAGAAACTTTGCTTCCATTCCAGCCCCAAGCGCAGGTATTTTTTGGCAATGCCATCGTCGTCCCAGTTTTGTCCTTCCAATGCGAGCGTAAGGTCATAAGGATTTGGCTTACCCAAATTGGACAATTGGTACTTGGTTTCCCAAATATTGCTGATATAATCCGGTTTTTTTACACCAGCCGTATCAAAGCCATTTTCGAGGCCAATATAATTCCAGCGAACAGCCACTGATTGCCGAAGTGCTGTATTAGAAGATCGGAAATCGGCTTGTACCCACGGCGTAATACGATAAAACCGGCTCAAGTATTTTTCATCACGCCCCAATAGGTTTTCGTTAAACGTACGTCCGTTGACACCTACTGTAACGCGTTTGATCGCCCCGTTTACAGGATGCAGCCTATATCGAATATCGCCGCCGCCCACAAATTCGCCATTGTTCAAAGCAATACCCGGCGCTAGATAGTATTGTATTTTTTGCCCTGGCAATGGCGGATTATAAAGCAATAGCCCCGCCATCCCTTTATCGTAATTATTCCAACCCACCCAAGGTAAAACACCCAAGGTTTTTTTACCACGTCGTTCAAAAGGTTTAATCAAGCCAATATTCAATCGTTCCCCTTTTTTGAATAATCCATTGGTTTTTAAGTTGTTATTGGCTGCATTATTATCCAATGCGATACCTTCATTATTCAACAAAAAGGCATCAGCATCGGTTTTTCCCATATTGAAAAGCGTTTGCCCTGCTTCTGGTGAAAACCACTTTGTGGCAGTGGGTTGCCCATTTTTCATAGCCGAAACACTGAATGGCGCCGTAATTTGGCCTTTTTCTTTTACCTTTAATACGGTATTGCCATTGGCATCTATGGTTGCATTTTTTAGGGCAGGATCCGACTTTTTTCGGGTTTGCATTTGAGCCATAAACCAATTTATATCGATCCCGCTTTTGGTCATTGATGCGCTAAAATCTTCTGGTTGTGGGTGTTTAAAACGCCATTCCTTAAAATACGCTTGCATGGCCGCATCATACTTTTCTACCCCAACGGCATTTTCGAGCCAACGCATACAAAAAGAAGTTTTCATATAAGCCTGCACGCCGTAAGCGATATTGCTCATTTTATCGGCATTGATATCCGCAGAAGTGTTTTCGCCATTTCGAGCCAATACCAGCAGTACATTTTCCACGAGGCTGCCATATTTTAGGGGGTCAAATATTTTTTTAGGGATTTGGTCATCCATACTACCTGATCCGTAGTAGGTGCGCATATAACGGTCTTCGTAATAGGAATTCATGCCCTCGTCCATCCAAGAGTGGTCGCGTTCATTGGAGGCGAGCAGGCCGTAAAACCAGTTGTGACCTACTTCGTGGGTAATTACTAGGTCGAGTGATTTGTCCGAGTCGCTATTGCCAATAACCGTAATCATGGGGTACTCCATACCTCCACCCGCGCTCAGTGCCGAATGTACAGCGGTAGCATGTGGCCAAGGGTATTCGCCCACATTTTTGGAATAAAATTCGACGGAGCGCTTTACATAGAATGCGCCTTTTTTCCAGTGTTTAAAATCGCTTTTGGTAAACATGCCCCAGCAGTCCACGGTTTTTCCCGATGCAAGGCGCGCTGTGTCTTTTAGTACATAAAAACGCTTATCGGCAAACCAAGCAAAATCGTGGACATTATCGGCTTTATAGTGTAAGGTTTTGAATGTATTGGCAGATGGAGGAAAGGAATCCAGATCATTTGTATCTACCCTTTTCCGTTTAGTCGTTTTTGTTGTCTCCTCCAATGTTGCCATTACGGCCCGAGTTTCGGCTTCTTTTTTGCTTAAAAAAGCCCATTCAGCGGCATTTTGGAGCATACCAGTTGCACCTACCACATAGTTTTCGGGTAAGGTTATTTTTACATCGAAGGAGCCGAACTCCGAATAAAATTCGCCTTGATCCAAGTAGGGCATAGCATGCCAACCATCGCGGTCATACACTGCGGGCTTTGGATACCATTGCGTAATTTGGTAAGAAGTACCCACATGGCCAAGTCGAGAGAAGGACGCGGGTATTTTGACTACAAATGGTGTAGTGACCACGATTTTACCACCAGATTTTAGTGGGCTGGCTAGCGGAATACGCGCAATATCGGGATTTTGTGGATCGTATTTCCAAGCGGCTTTTGCGCCATCGACCATAAAATCGAGGGATTTGATACTGCCTAAATCCGTATCTTTGGCAAAATAAAAATCAGCCTTACCTTGTCGTAATTTTTGCTTACAAAAAGCCGAGCGGCGATTTTTGAAGGCATTGGGCCAAAGATGTACCCATATTTCGCTGAGTTGATCGGGAGAGTGGTTGATGTATTCAAAACTTATATCACCAGTAAGGGTGTGTTTTGTATCGTCCAAATTCACTTTGATCGTGTAATTTACTTCCTGTTGGAAATAAGGTTTTTGAGCCAGGGCCATAGCGGCTGTAGCAACAAAAAAAAAGAAGAAAAAAAAGCGTATGTTATTGTTAATGCGCATGTATAAAGATTTAAAAGAGGGCAAAGATAGGAGAGTACTCTAAAATATGTGTCAAAGATAAAACGAAAGTGAATAACCTTGCACATGAAAAGAATAAAAAGATACGCCCTAATAAGTCCTAAATACATCGCAGCATCAACACACTTTTTCGAGGAAGGAAGTAGCACAGGGGTAGGTCGATGCCCAAATGAAATTCGACCAAAACATCAACCGAATTTCATTTGGGGCTGTTCTCTTGTGTCGCTAACTATCTACGGCCTAAAAATAGGCGCGATACATCAAATTAGGAAAAAATCCAAACTGCGTAACATAACCTACTTTGCCAGCCGCACTTGCGTCGTAGAATTCAGATATTTTTCCTTTAGTATTGGTCACATTATCCAAATTCAGGTACAACTCGTGGGTAGCTCTACGTTTATTCCATTTATAACTGGCCGAAACAATCACGGTATAAATATCTTCCACTTTATCTTCGTATGCCCTACTGTAGTCCCAATATTTGTTATTTGCCGGGTCAACGGCTAAGTTGCCTTGCGCATCGCGGAGTAGTGGTATAATTTTTTGACCACCGCCAAAAAACACTTTGGCATTGAGCGTTAGGGCTTGATTATGCTTCCTACCCAATCGGTCAAACTCTTTACCACCCAAAATATTGACCAAATAATTGCCATTATACGGCGTATTTCTTTCCATACCTTCCAATGACGTATATTTGGATTCATACAAAGATGCATTGATCAAATAATAGTATTTATTTTTGAAAAAACGTTCCAGCGTCATTTCAAGACCATAGTTTTTTCCTGTGCCTTTATTCACCAAATCGGCATACCTAAAATCAATGCCTTCATTGATAGTGGCGTAAAAACTCTTGCTGTCGTTCTCTACCGGCAAATTGTACAGGTCTTGATAATAGGCTTCTACTTTTGCCACCAAATTCTGCCCAAAGCGTTTTTGATAACCCACCACATAATGATTTGCCCTTAACAATCCAAGGTCTTTATTGGGTGTTGTAATAGTGCCATCCGGTTGTTGTATCTGCGTAAAATAGTGCTGAATATTCTCCATCGTGCTGTGATTACCATAGCCCGCATGGAACGAATTGGTGTTATTGAGTTTCCAATTGACGGCGATACGCGGTTCCAGCGTGCTTTTGTTGTTGAGCAGGACATTCATGTTTTGAAATCCGGTTACCAGTGTAATATCGTTATTGATCCGATGGTTCCAACTCACAAAATTGCGGAGTGTACCAGCGTTTTCATCAAAATCCAGTAAGGTTATGCGCTCCGTTGTGGTATCGCGCAGCCTACTTTGTGTGGTTTGGTGGTTTAAAAGGGCATACTGTGTACCGATCTGAATTTTGTTCTTGGCATTTATTTTATAGTGGTACGTCATGGCAGCACGATAGGAAGATTTTTTTATTTTTCCGTTATAATTTGCTGTTTTGCTCAATACCGAATCCCTTAAAAACGCGCCTTCGTCATCGTAAAAATTGATTACTTTGGCATCAAATATATCATCTTGGATGCCTTCGTTGGCATAAGACAGCGTGGTTTTGAGATAACTGTTTTTGTTGACACTCAAGGTATGATTGATACCGGTATTGAGTAGGTGCGCACCTTTTTTATAATCTTCATTCCGATCTGGACGCATAAAATTATCGCCGGGTGTGTCCCAAATAGCAGGTGTCACATCTTCAAACAAAAGGCTACTTTTCCCGGCCAATCCGAAAACAGAAAAGATGCCTAGTTTTTTGGTTGGTAGCATAATTTTGAACGCTGCATCTTGGAATTTTGGGATACCCCCAACATCAATTAGACCCAAATCACTAGCCATCGAGGCGGTGGAATACCGATAATTGATAAGGTACGAACCTCCATAACCTTTTTTAAAGGGGCCTTCCAGTGTCAAATCGGTACCCAACAGTCCAAAACCAAATACGGCTTCCCGTTTTTCGTTATTACCCGATCTCAATTTTACATCATATACGCCTGATAATACATCGCCGTATTCGGGCGCAAATGCTCCGGTATAAAAATCCGAAGTGGCCAATATATTATTGTTGAGGGTACTGATGCCGCCGCCCACCGCGCCTTGATCGCCAAAATGGTTGGGGTTGGTAATTTGAACGCCCTCCAGCCGCCATTGGATATACTTGGGCGAATTGCCGCGCACAATAATATTGTTACCGCCATCTTGTGTGCTGGATACGCCCGCAAAATTGGAAACAATACGGGAAGGATCGTTAAAACCGCCCGCGTACCGGTTCGTTTCTTCGGCGGAAATAGACCGTGCGCTGATCAAAGCCATATCGTTGAGGGCTTCGCCTTTGTTCTTATTGACAGTAATGACCACTTCGCTCATTTTGAGGGTGGATTCTTGCATCGTCAGGTTGAGGATCACTTCTTTACCGGAGTTGACGACGATATTAGGAATTGTGGTGCTTTCGTAACCGACATAATACAATTGTATGGTAACCCGTCCGATAGGAATGTTTTCCAATCTGAAATTACCGTCCACATCTGTCGATGCCCCTACGACGGGGTCGGTATCAAGGGTTTTTACGACTACGCCCACGAGTGGCAGGTTATTATCGGTATCGGTGATGGTTCCGCGTATGGTTTGGGTGAGTTTTTGGCCAAAGATTACCGTTGAGCAGAACGCAAGGATAAAAATGGTTGAATAAATTTGCTTCATTATATTTGTTTTAATTAAATAATGAAACAAAGGTCTGCTTAGTGGATAAGGGGGGCAATTTGGATATGCAAAGCGGGTTTTGGTGTCTGCAAAATGGGGTGATTTGTCTGCAAAAAAATGGAAGATTTATGAAATACTGCTTATTTTTTTAACTATTTACCATAGTAAGAAATTTTTTTTATATGCGTAGTGTGTTTTTCTACCACAAAGTACACAAAGTTCACAAAGACGTAGATTGGACGCTTCGCTTTTTTAGCACACAAAGTTCACAAAGACGTAGATTGGATGCTTCGCTTTTTTAGCACACAAAGATTAAACCCTACGCTTTGTGAACTTTGTGTTCTTTGTGGTGGATAAATGTGTACGCTAAGTCTTTTCTATTTTTTGATAAAAAAACGCTTTATACGTTTCAGAAATTGGAATAATTTTATCCGAAATTTTGATCCTTCCATTCCCAATAGATTCTATTTTATGGATGCCTACCATATAGGATTTGTGTACCCTGCACACCAGGTTCGCGGGAATAATTTGCTCTAATTCTTTAAAATTTTGGAGGGTCATAATTTTTTTGTCCACGGTATGTATTCTACGGTAATCGCGCATACCTTCGATATAAATAATATCGCTAAAGGCAATTTTTTCCAAACGGTTTTCGGTTTTTATAAACACAAAATCCAGTGGAACATCGGGTGTGGTGCGGGCTTGTAGTTGGTCTTGTGCCTTATTTACGGCCTGCAAAAAGCGTTGAAAAGAAAATGGTTTGAGCAGGTAATCGGTTACATTGAGTTCGTAACCCTTTAGCGCATATTCCTGGTAAGCCGTTGTGATGATCACTTGCGCGGTTATTTTAGTACTTTCGAGTAGTTCGACACCCGTTAATTCATCCATATTGATATCGAGAAAAAGCACATCAACGGGATGGGTATTCAAATAAGTAAGCCCTGTGAGCGCGTTGTCAAATGTGGCGCAGAGGTGCAAAAATGGCGTTTTGAGCACAAAATCCTTGGTGCGTTCCAGCGCCAAAGGCTCATCTTCGATAATGATACATTGATATTTATGCATTGAAAATTGTTAAAGATACGCTATACAAATCGTTTTCATTGGTCACCGCCAAGGTATGCTTTTCTTGGTAAATCAGTTGTAATCTTTTTTCGATTAGGTTGTTGCCCAAGCCATTATGCACCTGTTGTGGCCTTCGGGCGGCGTCGTATTTGTTGGCGCATTTGAATTTGATGAATTGTTCTTCAATTTGAATATGGATCGTAATAGCGTTTTCTACTTTTTTATTGGTGGTATGTTTGAAGGCATTTTCGATAAATGGAATAAACGCCATCGGTACAATTTTTTTATACCCCGGCGCGCCTTGTACGGTGTAATGTACGTACTGCGCATTCGAAGTTCTTATCTTTTGCAATGCAATAAATTTTTCAATATATTCGATCTCTTTGGCCAAAGGAATCTCCTCCGTTTTGGTTTCAAACAGTACAAAACGCATAATATCGGATAATTTATTCAAATAATCGGATGCTTCCGTGGCATTTTTTAGGATCAAAATATCAATATTATTGAGGGTATTGAACAGAAAATGCGGGTCTAGTTGCGATTTCACCAAGGCCATTTCCATTTCTAAATTTTTCTGTTTGAGCGTTTCTTTTAATTTAAACTCCTCGATCCAGGTGATAAAACCTCGAATCACCAAAGCCACAATGCCACTCACCAAGGGAATAAAGGACATAAAAAGAAGAATACCCACTATGGAAAATTCCCCATTTTCGTCGCAAACGGAGCCTGAATAATTTTCTAAAACATAACCAATACTTGCGCTACCCACGGCAATAACTGAACCATAAAAAGCAGACAATAGCAGGCTTTTATGCCGTAGGTGCTGCGGAAATAAAAAATAATAAAATGCGTAAAAAGAGAGCGCAGAGGGAAGGATCGCAACATAAAAAATGGTGATCAATGCTCTTTCGACACGGGCATCATCCACTTCGCCTTGGGCATCGAACATAATACCCAATATCACCATGATGAGTACTAGGTAGCATAACCAAAACCCAATATGCAATAGCGGTATAACTGATTTTTTCATAACAACAATTTGAACATCAAAAGTAGGGCTTTTTTGACGGGTGCAGAAAGCGTTCTGCAAAGTGGGGGGATTTGTCTGCGAAGGGTGGTTTTTACTTATAATGCTATGATCCTGCCCAATTTTTAAAGTCCAAGTTTACCTACTCCCGCTCCCCTTTTTCATTCAACAATTCGACATTTCCTCCTTTTATAGCCTTAATTTTGCCTCTAGCATCTTGTTCTAATTTGTCAAATTGAGGAGTAACGATGACTACCCCATTCAAATTCATCAATCCCCACAACCCGTTTTGCTGAATACTGAACACTGCTCTTTTTTCATCTAAGTACAAAAATTCTATACTTTCATACCCAGGCCGAACCACCCACTGCCCCAATAAATTGACCAATCCCTTTTTAGTGCTGCCCTTCTGCTCCACAACCAATAATCCACCTACCTGCGCGCCCCAATATGTAAAAGGTATTTCCTGATAAGCGATGGTACTCGTATCGACTGGTATAATACGGCTACTGTAATAAGAACTATTTATACCCTCCTGTATTTGCTTGCCATCAACCCCAATGGTCATCAAAATATTATCCTTTATCACCAGTGCAACCCGTTCTTGGTATCCTTGGAAGCGGTCGGCGTATTGGTATTGATAAGGAATGGCAACCTCGCCTTTAAGGTTGATATAACCCCATTTCTTGTCTTTTTGAACTGCGGCTAAACCAAAACTAAATTCATCCGCTTCAGTCCATTGTCCATTTACCATAGGCTGCCCATTGCGGTAAAGAAAACGATACATACCATTTTGGCGCACAACAAAATGGTCGTTATTATCGGTTATCTTAATGCTTTCGTATTGAATAGGCAGTATTTCCTGACCGTTATAATCGTATAGTCCACACAAGTTGTTTTTATACACAATGAGATATTGCAAATTGGGCTCCTCAAATTTGGTAAAAGCAATCGGTAGAATGATTTGTCCCTCTAAGTCGTAAAAGCCTATTTTTCCACCTTTTTTTACTGCAATTAGTTGACTCATCGTCGTGTTAATCGCTTCATATTCAGGTTGTAACAGCACTGTTCCATCTAATTTGAGCACCCCTTTTTGTCCGGTAGTCGCGTCTTTAAACAGTAAAGAATTATCATTTAACCATTCTACACCAGTCATTTTTCTAGTGAACTTGGGTGTGCTTTGGTGGTACAGGGTGTATTCGTCGCCATTTTTGCAGAGCGTATTATCGGCATATACTGCTGCGGATTGATATACTTTCCCAATTATTTTTTTGGTAGCAGGATCAAAGAGTTCTACTTGTTTAGTGCCTGTTTTCAATTGGATCAAATAACCCGAGCCGTCGTTTATCAATGTATATTTTGGTGCAAGAATATGCTGGCAATCAGCATCCATAATACCGTATAAACCATTTACACGGATCAAAAAAAGTGCTTTTGCTAGAGGAATCCGCACATTACAACTTTGGATATCCTCCATTGAAGCAGGTGTCCATTTGTGTTGCGATACAACATAAAGTCCAACTTGGCCATTTTTACGCACCGAAAAAAGATCGTCGTTGATGGTTTGGATACCGCTATCATATACATCAAGCGGAATACAAACTGCACCATCGGTGGAGCGGAGTAAGCCCTCCAAACTGTCGTTACTCACATGCACTATGCCTTTAGCAAAGGGATACATGCCCGTGTATCGGCAAGGGATAATCTCTTTGAAATTGGTATCTACTACCCCTACTAAATTGTTCAATTCTACCACAAATCGGTCATTCTGCCCCAATGGATACACTTTATTATATTTCCAAGGATACTTTTTACCCGATGGAATTTTCAAAAGATATTTTTTATTACCTTTCTTGACGGCTACAATATTATCAATATATGACTGCACCTTGTCTCCCTTTATTTTTTGTATAACGAGTCCATCTTTATTGATACAGTGCCAGTTTTTTTCGTCCGCTTGCGCAACTACAGTAAAACTGGTCGTATAGATCTGTTCAAATGATAAATACCCTGTTTCGGAGTAAGGAGTGCCATCTGTTTTAATAAAGTACCACTTATTGTCGCGTTGAATTGCATAGCCTGATGATTCATAAAGTTCTTCCATGACCTGTCCCCGAACAGTAAACTTCGGCTTATTGGAGGAATTAAAAAAGGTAATTTGATCGCCTTTTCTTCCCCAAAAACCGATAAGTGTATCCCACTCAAAAGGTGTAATTATACGACCATCAAAGCCTACTACGCCATATTTTCCATTCTTTTTTATGTAAAATCCAGCGTTATTTGACTCAGCAATCTTAGGTAGGGAAAACGGCAATATTGCTTTTCCATTGAGTTGATACACTTGCCAACCCTCGGCATTACGCGCCCATATTCCATTTTTAGAAACAAGCATATCAGGATTGACTTCCAAAAAAGACTGTTTCATGTAGGGTTTGCCGCCAAGGTCATAAATTTTCCATTCATTGTCTTTTTTGAAGCACAAATATTGGTTAGATATACTGGGCTTTACATCATCAAATTCCAAAGGCAAGATGATTTGCCCCTTATGGTTAACGAGCCCCCAACGCAAGTTTTTTTGAACTAAGAAATACCCTTGGGGGAGGTCTATTATGTGATTATACTGTGGCTGTTCGGTATAAGAACCATCCATGGTCATCCAGCCCCAAAAACCTTTTCGTTTATACACTTTTGTAAAAGCATAATCGTCTATTTGATGCCCCATCCTAATCTCCTCGCAATCCGTTAACAGGATTTTACCCTGCAAATCCTGCATAGATATTTTTTGTTGCTTATTCGTTAGCATAATCGTTTTATTATCTATCTCCACATACATGGTCTCTTTGGGCAGTTTTATCCAACCCCGATCTATGTTCCAAATAGAATCCTTGCTGGTGTCGCTATAAATGCACCCATGCTGTACCCGAGCAGCATTTCTTATGGCTAATAAATGTTTGAGCCGCCAATCCGAATCATACACAAAAACAGAGTCGTCGGTTATACCATACCAATATTCGGATGACTTAGTAATTTCAGAAAACCGCTGCGGAATAACCCATTGGGAACGATAAAAAACACCTAAACTATCTTCATTGCCAGCAATTATGAACTTATTTTCCGCTTTTCCTAATGGATTGGATACAGTTGCTCGCCATTCACTCCGATCTAGAGATACATTAGAATATATGGCAGGCAATACAACTTTACCGTTATTGTCCATCACCCCTGATTTGGTTTCTATTCCAAATACATTTAAGTCGTTGCCCATATCGGCATATTGAAAAGACTGTACAGAGGGTACGGGTTGCCCTTGCATATTATAATAAGTATAGTAACTGTCATGCACTGTTTTTTTTGCCCAAAACCCTTTTTTATCGGCGGAGAAAGCAAATACTTCTGTGTATTTATCAGGGCTGATCCATTTCTTTTTTGGATCTATGACCTGTGCAATAGATTTATTGTAACCTACCCATGAGCGGCCATTGACAAGCAAAATTGTCTCAAAAACAGGTTCAATGGCCCATTCCCCATTTTCGTCGATGATTCCATAGTGTTTAAAATCAGTAGTTGCAATATAAAAGCCTTCAAACCCATCCTGGTTGATGATAAAGTTAGCGTGTTTAGGATTTACAATTGCTTTGCCCGAAAGGTCGAAAAACTTACAGGTATCACCCTTACAAGCGACAAATCGCTGATTACCCATTTGGTTATAGCCGTATTCTATGGGTATAATTTCGGTGCCATTTGGACTGAAAACACCTTGTTTATCGTCCTTATTTACTAAAAAGTACTCGGTTGCATCCAGACGATAGATTGAACTATACTGGGCCGGGGTAATTTCTTTACCAGAAATATCCAATAATCCGTACTCCCCATTTTTTCCATAAACGGCTACTTGCACGCTATAGGGATATACCGATTCGTATTGTAGCCATATATTGGGGTGTTTTTGTATCCAAAATTCGGAAAGAGTAAGGTCTTTATTGGCTTTTTGGGCGAAAGCAGCCATCTGAAATGCCACCGCAAAAAGCACTGCGATGGAAATATGTTTTGAGGTCATCATAAAGTGGTGTTGAACGTTAAATGCTTTAATGGTCTATTCAGTTTTGTTGTGTACTTTTTAACGCCATGATTCGATTAGATATTGTAAGTATTTGGGTTTTTAGACTTTGGGGTAACGTTTTTCTCTTTCTTCTTTAAGTGTAATCTCTTCCGTTCTTTTCAAAGCGTCTATTTTTGACATAACGATTTTTTGCGCTTGATAAATCCCCGAATGACCACTAAAATAATAGGCTGTAAAGCAAGCAACGGCATAATAAAGCGTGTAGTCGCCGCCGAATAGCTCAATCCCCATCATCGTACAAGCAATAGGCGTGTTTGTTGCACCCGCAAAGACAGCAATAAAGCCAAGTCCTGCCAACAAATCAATAGGCGCACCTAAATAAATAGCCAAAGTATTACCCAATGCTGCACCAATAAAAAACAAAGGAGTTACTTCGCCCCCTTTAAAACCCATACTCAATGTGATGACGGTGAACAACAATTTCCAAAACCAACTGAATGTATCCGCTCCGCCCACATGAAAAGCGGAAACAATGGTCACTACATTGGGATCGGGGCTTGTAACGCCAATACCTAAATAATCATTTTTACCCAATAAAAAGGTTAAACCGATGATGATTAAACCTCCTGTAAAAGGAATAAGCCATTTTATGGAAATCCATTTTTGGCTATACTTTTTTATCGTATGCGATAATTCTGAAAAACAATAGCCCACTAAACCAAATGCAACACCCGAAATGACTACTTTTAGCAACAGTAGCAAATCAAAATGAGTGAATGAAAAGGCAGTATTGACGGCTTGTTTATAATCAATTTGGTAGTGTGTATGATGAATGCCCCATGCCGAACAGGTAATATCTGCTAATATACTGGCCACCAAACAAGGGAAAAGCGCGTTGTATTTAATACGACCTATCGCTAATACCTCCGCAGCAAAAATAGCACCTGTTATCGGTGTGCCAAATACTGCCCCAAATCCTGCGGCAATACCTGTCATTAAAATAATTTTTTTATCACCTTCATCCAACCTAAACCATTTGCCCAATAAACTCGCCATACTGCCACCAATCTGGACGGCCGTGCCCTCTCTACCCGCCGATCCGCCAAATAAATGCGTCAAAATAGTGGTCAATAAAACCAAAGCAGCCATACGAGCAGGGATACCACTATCCGGTTTATGGATTTCTTCGATGATTAAATTATTACCCCGCTCCGTATTTTTACCCATTTTGTGGTACAAAAAATAGATAAAGACACCAATTATAGGCAAAAAGAATAAAAGCCAAGGCTTATCGTAACGTATGAGCGTCACTTCGTCCAGAAGCCATAGAAAAAAAGCGACCAAAGACCCCACTACAAGAGCAATCGGTACCACTACCGCCGTCCATTTTAACAAATGCACGGTGATTGATATTTGCTCAAACGAACTTTTAAAATACTTCATCATACCTTAAATACTTAATTGAAGCCTTGATAAATGATATAATATAATTTTCGCTGATCTCATCACTGTTGCGGATAATTACGTCCGAGAAAACCGCCTCTTTATTATCAAGTATTATAGCGTTTGTTCTTAAATAATAAGAGCAAAGGTACTTAAATAACATAAGGAACGAGTAAACAAGAATAGAGGCTATCAGGGGGGGGCTAATCATAGGCGCAGCGCACCCAAATATTTGTAGTATTATTTACAAATCGCGCCGATCACGCCACCATTTGATAAATTCTACCTAATTTTGTCCTTCATTTTTATTGCAAACTATGCAAATACAAGTTTTTAAAAGTAAAATCCATCGGGTAAAGGTGACACAAGCCGACCTGAACTATATTGGGAGTATTACGATTGATGAGGATTTATTGGAAGCCGCCAATATTATAGAAGGGGAAAAAGTCCAGATTGTAAATAATAACAATGGCGCTCGTTTGGAGACGTATGCTATTCGTGGTGAACGCGGTAGTGGTGTTATTTGTCTCAACGGTGCTGCTGCACGAAAAGTACAGGTGGGTGATATTGTGATCATTATTTCTTATGCTTTTGTCACACCAGAGGAAGCCAAAACCTTTAAATCTATTGCTATTTTCCCAGACGAAACCAACCGATTAGTCAAAAAATAAACGATGCTTTTTTTGCTCCTTTCCATTGTATGCTCTGTACTGTTGGGATTTATGTTCAAACTGTATGGAAAGTACGGTGTGGTTAGTTTCCAAGCCATTGTTTTTAATTATGCTAGCTGTGTGTGTGGCGGGTGGTTAAGTACCATTAATTGGGTAGGTTTTTCATGGGCATTGCTCGCCATTATTTTGATGTTGCTATGAGTGTTCCGGGCATTTACACACGACCTTTTATGTTATTGTGCTTGTCGCATGCCCTTTTTGCAGGTAGTTTTAATATGATGATCCCCGAGTTGCCGAGTTATTTGGACAAGATGGGCGGCGGGGATTATAAAGGCTGGATCATTGCCTTGTTTACGCTGACTGCGGGTCTGTCGCGGCCTTTTAGTGGCAAATTGACGGATACCATTGGGCGGTTGCCGGTGATGTATGTGGGTACTATTGCTTGTGTAGTGTGCAGTGCTTTGTATCCTGTTTTAAATTTTGTGACAGGTTTTATGATCTTGCGCTTTTTTCATGGTTTTTCAACGGGATTCAAACCAACCGCCACAGCTGCTTATGTTGCCGATGTAGTACCCGATGACCGCCGAGGCGAGGCGATGGGCATACTTGGTATTTGTTTGAGTGTTGGGGCTTCGTCGGCACCACCTTTGGGTAGTTGGGTATCGAATACTTGGGGCATTCCGATGATGTTTTATAGTTCGGCGGTATTGGCTGTTTTTTCAATTGTGATCCTACTCAATATGCCGGAAACATTACCGCAAAAACAACGCTTTACGTTTGCGCACTTAAAAATTGGCAAAAAGGACATTTACGACCCCAAATCGCTACCTGCTGCAATTGTTATGTTGTTTTGCTACTTGAGCTATGGTATTATCCTGACTTTGGTGCCCGATTTGAGCGATCATTTGGGTGTAAGTAACAGGGGGACTTTTTTTTCTATTTTTACTTTGTCTAGTGCTTCGACGCGTATTTTTGCTGGACGTATATCGGATCAAATTGGGCGTGTTCCCGTCCTCAAAGTGTCTGCGTGGGTGATTGCTGCGTCGATGTTAATTTTGGCTTATGCAAATACTGTTTGGCTATTATATTTAGGTGGTTTGGTGTTTGGTTTGGGGAATGGTATTTTTTCACCTGCTATCAATGCCTGGACGGTGGACTTAGGAGACCCCAAACAACGTGGTCGGGCGTTGTCCACGATGTTTATTGCTTTGGAAATTGCGATTGGTGGTGGTGCGTTATTTGCTGGATGGTACTTTGGTTCGGATATTAACCACATGCCTATGGTGTTTGTAGTTGCTGCGGTGGCATCGGTATTGGGCTGGGTCTATTTGCAGTTTTTTTTCACCACAAAAGTGCATAAAGCGTAAGGTGGTAAACGATGAACGAGCGGGAATAACTACCCCCGCCCCTCCAACACCTTCAAAATCATCTCTTTTTTGCGTTGCGACAAAGGCACCGATAAATTACCCTCTAAGATCAAAGTTTCTTCGTTTTTTTCAAACCGCAAGATTTTATCAGGATTCACCAAAAACGAATTGTGCGTACGCAGAAACCCCAATGGCTCTAATATCGTTTCATACTCTTTCAGGTGCTTGGAGACGGTGATGGTTTTCCCCTGCTCCAAAATAAACTTGGTATAAACACCTTCGGCAGCGCAGTAACAAATTTCGGAAGTGCGGATATAGTAGATATGTTCAGCGTCTTTCAGCGCAATTCGCTTGGCATTGTCCTGTGGGGCAGCCATACGGGCGAGTAAAAACTCAATTTGGGTGCTTAAATATTGATTTTTTACGTTTTTTACGGCTTTTTGTACACATGCTACTAGGGCATCGGGATCAATAGGTTTGAGCAAAAAATCAATAGCACTAAACTTAAATGCCGTAATGGCATACTTGTCGTGCGCAGTAACAAATACCAATTGAAAAGTGGGATTAGGTATTTGTCGCAATAGATCAAACCCCGTTTCACCATTGTCCAATTCTACATCTAGCAGCAGCAAATCGGGCTGAAAATGCCGTATCAAAGCCGTGCCACTAGCAATATCTGCGGCGGTCTCTATCTCTGTGACTTCGGGGCAAAAAGTACGCAAAAGACCTGCGATAGACTCCCGCATTGGCCGTTCGTTATCAACAATTAGTGCCTTCATACGGTAGTTTTCAAAGGTAAATAAATTTGTACCACCACGCCCCCTTCTGCCTTATTTTTTATCTCAAATCGCGCATTGCTCTGCTCCTGCTGGTTGATGATTTGTAAGCGGTCTTTAATAATATCAGTAGCGCGAGAAACGTGTTTTCGGGTGCGCTCGGTCGTGCTTTTCAAACCTTGCCCGTTATCGTCAATTTCCAGTAGTAATTCCTTTGCAGGTGTTGTTGAAAACCGGATTGCCAAGTGGTTATCTCCTTCCATTTGCCCTGAAAACCCGTGTTCAATAGCGTTTTCAGCAAAAGGCTGAATGAGCATGGGAGGTATTTGCACCTGTGTTTCGTCCAGGTCATCGGCAATATCTATGGTATAATCAAACGTATCTGGGAACCGGAGTTTTTGGAGGTCGAGGTATTGCTGTAAATAGCGTGTTTCTTGTTCCAGTGGAATATACTCGGTATAGGTACTTTCTAAGGTTTGGCGCATAATAGCCGCAAACTTAGAAAGGTGCGTCACAATACTCCGTCCATCATTGTTTTTGAGTGCCAATCCCTGCAATGCACCCAAGGCATTAAAAAAGAAATGCGGATTCATTCGTGCGCGGTTGAGGCGTTGTTCTGTTTCCAAAACTGCTTGTTTGGCCTTTAATGCACGTTGTCGCTGAAAAAAGACCATTGCCACAATTGTTAAGGCCGCCAGCAAAAAGCCAAAGAGCAGTTGTCGATTGCGCAATTGGAAAATTTGGCGTTCTTGCGTCAATTCGGTGATGCTTTTTTCATTTTTAACTTTATTGTATTGCTGTTCTAACTCATTGATTGTATTGAATTTATCAATATTTAACAAACTATCTTTTAATACTGTAAACCGATCGTAAGCAGCTAATGCGCGGGTAGGATTTCCGACCAAAACCTGTGTTTCATGTACCAATTGAAGTGCTGTAACCACCATTTGTGGGTTAAATTTTTCTGCTGCCACCAATGCCGAATCTGCATAAGCGGCTGCTAAAGGATAGTTTTTTAACGCCCTGTAAATTTCACTTTTTTCACCAAAAGCATCGAAACGGTATTTTTCCAATAGCGCATTAGGCGCATACGCTAGCACACTATCGGTATATTGCAATGCCTTGGCAAATTGATTCGTATGCTTGGCTTGTGTGGCGAGGTTGAAAAAACCATCGCAAACGGTATGCTGGTTTTGTACTTCAAAACCCAAGCGGATACTTTCGTTGGCCGTTATCAGCGCCGAATCTAAATAGGTCACTAAGGTTTTATTTTGTTCAAAAAGGTTGTTATAGACACCCGCTTTTCGACTCAAAACCATACCTAATTCGTTGTTAAAATTGTTTTTTACTGTAATTTTACCTGCTTTAGATTGCTCAATTAAAAGGAGTGTAAGCGTTTCTGCACGGTTCAAATACACCAATGATTTGTCATATTGGCCCAAACGAGAAAACACATTGGCCACAGACATTAAAGAACGTTGTTGCCCAAATAAATTTCCGGTGCCTTCCGAATAGCCCAAGGCTTCCAAAAAACAATCGGCTGCTTTTTCGTAATTATTGAGCGAGAAATAATAATTGCCATAAGTAGAAAAATGCCGCGAATAGGCCATTTTTCCGCAGGAAATAGAGTCCAATAAGCGGCGTTCTTCTTCCATGAGGGGTTTTACTTTGGCTGTTTCGTTTTTATTAAAATAGTACTGCGCCATGGAATTGCAGTAGGCCAAACGGCATTCGGGCGATCCAACGCGCCGGATTTCCTCAAAAATACGCACAGCATCTTCTACTTTTCCTGTATTGAAACACTGGATGATTTCAGGGAGACGCTTTTTCTCTTCCGGGCATTCGCAGTTATTTTGCGCCGAGGTGAATATGGGGTAAAATACTATGATAAAGCCCATAAATCCTTGGGCGAATTTCAAAACTTGGCGGCGGCGGTGCTCGTTTTTGGAACGAATAAAAATAAGTAAAATTTGATTAAACATAATGAATCGGATTGGTTTTACGTCCTTGACCTCAAACGTATGGTAAATTGTGTGTAACGATGCAAAATTTATATGAATTGCACAATTTTAGCAGATTAATCATGCTGATTTTTGGAAAAAGAATTTCCAGGAGTACGTTCCTGCGCTGAGGAATACTATTATTTATGTTTTCCCAGCACTTATTAACCCATTACCATCGTCTATTCATCTTCCTCCATTTTCAATGGTGTATAGTTGTATCTTTGTAACAAGAATATTAAATCAACATCATCACCCAATAGTAAACAGCGGGACAATTATGAGGGAATGAATTAATCCATGATCATTGAATGCTTCATAGGGAGACATGCCAACATGTTTCCCTACTGAAGTTTTGAATGTCATACATTGTACGGAGTTAAACACACAAAATTCCCCTATCTTTACCATAAACTTAATCAACAAGAATATGAACAAATTTACTTTATTGCTCCTCTTAAATACATTATTTTATGGTTTTTTAACAGCGCAAACGCCTTATTTAGATCCTTCTTTTGGCAATGGTGGCATTGTACGGGACAGTAGTAATGGTGCATTCGAAACCAATTGCTTTGGCTTGAAGATATTACCCGATGGCCGAATATTGAGCACTATTCTATATTATAAACACGATTCAGGTTTAATTACCTATTGGTTAGATCTGATACGGCTGAATAGCGACGGTACGCCGGATATCACTTTTGGGAATAACGGCAAAACAAGGATTCTCCCTCCCCTCACTTCGCCAAATTTTCTATCATTTTATTTAAATTCTTGGGCTGATCTTTTCAATACGGAATTACTTTTTGATGGTAAACTTACCACATCCGTTGCTTACAAAATAAATGATACGCTCACCACAGTACTATCACAATGGTTACCCGATGGTAGCCCTGATCCAGATTTTGGTATTAACGGTTCGGTTCAGATCGTCGATATTGATTCAATTAATTATAGACCATTTTTTTTTGCACGTAGAAAAATGTCGAACGGGCAATATGTTTTAATCTATCAGAACTCCCAAGTGGGCACCAGTCAAGATATTGGATTTAGGTTTATTGCGCCTAATGGTCAAGCATTTTTACCCAATAACCCCATTCAGTGGTGCCACACGCCTAGTTATAGCGAAATCCCAGTTGGTGCATGGATACTCCCCGATAATAAAATCCTAATTGGATGCTCCAATCCTCAATCCAATAGTTTAGGTATGGAAAATGTCATATTAGAAAGGTTTACTTCTGATGGCCTTCCTGATCCTGATTTTGGGTATTTGGGTATCGCCAGTCCATCCACGCTGTTCAAATATTACGGGAAGACTGAGATGGTACTACTCGACGATGGCAGGGTACTTGCGAGCCATGTAGATTATAATACCAAAATGATATTCGCACGTTTTTTACCGAATGGAACACTGGATCCTACATTTGGCGATCAAGGACAGATTTGTCATTCTAATCTATTTGGCGGTATAACTCATTGGGAAACGGGGCTCAGTAACGTATCTCCATTGGGCACCTTCTTTCTTGCTGGTCATAAATTTGTGGATCCTTCTATCCCTTTCGCAGCAGCAGATTATGAAGCAGCAGTCATTCGGATGTTTCCAAATGGAGCAATTGATACCACATTTAGTGCCGACACGATTGTTTATCTGAATAGGAACGACGTGGGTTTTGAGTCCGTCTTTTCCAGTGCCATTTTACTCCCAGATGGTCGTGTCTTAGCATCAGGATTCGCAAATTTTAACAGGTTTCTTTTTGCTCGTTTTTTACCCGAACCGGGTGCAATTCCGTGGTATAAAGATGCCGACGCAGATGGCTTTGGCGATGCACAACAAGTCCAATATGCCGCCAATCAACCCGTCAGTTATACCTCAATATTGGGTGATTGCGCCGATAATAATCCTTCCATTTCTCCCGGCGCACCCGAAATATGCAACGGACTCGACGATAATTGCGATGGCCTTGTTGATAATATTCCAGTACCTGCTCAATGCAAATCAGGTATTGTAGTTACACTACCCCAACAAGGCACACTAGGACTATCACCGGCGGCAATTTGGGTACAGCCAAGCCCTTCCTCTTGCGATGCCAATTGGACCAATTTTGTACTCAGCCCGTCGAGTTTCGATTGTACCAATATCGGCACAAACACCCTTACTCTAACGGTTACGGATATTTGGGGCACTAGCAGTACGTGCCAAACGGTTATTGCGGTGCAAGATACCCTTCCACCTGTTTTGGCCTGTAAAAATAAGGTTGACTTAATTTTGGATGCAAATGGCAACGCCACCGTATCGCCTGCGCAATTGCTCAATGGTAGTTTCGACAATTGCGGCATCAGTAGTATTTTCACTAGTCCCTCTAATTTTACGACTGCGCAGATAGGCACTAATTTGGTTCAAGTTACTGCATTGGATGGATCTGGCAATACCACTTCTTGCTCCACTAAGGTAGTGATAGCGTCTCCAACAAGTACCAACCAAATAGACGTGGCGCAACTCAAATTCAGCATTACACCCAATCCTGCAACCGATCAAGCAACCCTCCTTATTCCATCAAAATACTCCGGCAAAACGCTATTGATACGGGTGAATGACGCAGGAGGCAGCACCGTGTTTACACACCAAATACGCAACGAAAACCTTGTAAATATTAATTTGGCACAATGGCCAGCAGCCCCATATTTTATTACTATATTTACGGGCAATACTATATTAGAAACACTAACTTTTCAAAAACTGTAAACAAATTTATCCCATGTACAGATTTATTTATCCACTCTTTTTAATCATTACTTTCACTTATCATTCCACCGCTCAAACAGCGTTTGTGGACACCACTTTTGGCAATAGTGGTTTTGTAACCGAAAACTGGGGGCTAAGTACCAACTTTGTGCACTTCTCCAAAATGCTGGTACAGCCCGATCACAAAATATTGGTACGCACATTACAAGTCACCGATGTAAATGGGTATAACGGCATATTACGCCTTTGCAGATATTTAGAAAACGGCACCCCCGATCTCGCTTTTGGTGATAATGGCACCATTTTACTCTTTTCTAATAATGATAGTGGTAATTTTGGCATTGGTAATCAACAATTAATACTACTTCCCGATGGAAAAATCCTAACCGCTTTTGCCAATATTACCAATAATATCATCAAATCTACGGTACTCAAATTCGATTATGATGGTCAGCCAGATCCTACATTTGGTAGCAATGGTCGGATAGACATACCTGAAATTATGCCCGCAACTGGAATTGGGCACATTCCTGCACTATTCGATATATTGCCCGTGAGTAATGGGAAAATAATGCTTTTTTATCAATCATTCCCATACTACACAGATTTCGGATTTAGAGAAATCAATGCGGACGGCAGCCTACCGTCCAATAGTGAAGTATTATGGTGGCAAACGGATCCTGCTGACGAGTTAGCGCACCATGTAGTCATGCAGCCAGACAATCGTATTCTGATAGGTGGCAGGGTCGTGAACCACGATGCTATTTCTACTTCATACGATATGCTCATGGCTCGTTTTGATCCCGATGGTTATATAGATGAAAATTTTGGCGTACAGGGTTTTGTCCGAAAAGATATCAGCGGAGGTTACGATGTACTGACCGATTTTATACTTTTGCCAACGGGCAAAATACTCGGCGTTGGGAGTTCAAAAGATTTTAAACTATTCTTAGTGCGGTTGAATTCCGATGGAAGCACTGACACGAGTTTTGGTGATAATGGGCAACGCATTTATTCAAACCTTAACATTAGTCTCCAGTTTGAGCAATATATCAGCCAAATACTGCCCGATAATAGGTTTGTAATCGCCTTTGATGGATCTCCAAATGTTGATAGTAGGTTGTTGCGTTTTATGGAAAATGGCGATATAGACCCCTCTTTTAACGATGGGCAACCCTTAGTCATCCCTACACTTCCAGATGCGTCTAAAATTAGGGTACAAGATATCGTGGCTTTACCCGATTATCGTATGCTTGTGACGGGCGTGAGTACTAGTAATCCGACCAAAATGGTATTGTCCCGATTGCTCCCACAAGCCAACGCTGTGCCTTGGTACCGCGATATGGATCAAGATGACTTCGGTAACGATAATGTGGTGGTATATGCCGTTGATCAGCCCGTAGGATATAGCGCACTTGGAGGCGACTGCAATGATTTGAATGCGAATGTTTATCCCGATGCCATTGAATTGTGTAATGGAATCGACGATAACTGTGATGGATTGATAGATGAAGTACCTACTGTTCTTTGCGATGAGGCTGTTGTGGTTAACTTGAGCCAATCTGGTATTGTAAACCTCAACCCAGCAGACTATTGGTCGTCGAACAGTGCGTTTCCATGCTCTTTTGATATTGTATCGACAAGTTTGAATATCCCTTCCTTCAACTGTTCCGACATTGGGGAGCATACCTTAATACTCACCGTCACGAGTAGCCAAGGAGGTACTAATAGTTGTTCAATAAAGATCACTGTTGTAGATAAAACAGACCCGATTGCAGTTTGTACGCCGATTATCAATGTCGTAATTGATGATACCGGTTTATATACGTTAACGCCCGGCCAATTGGATGCTGGCAGTACCGACAATTGTGGTATAGTGGAATATGGAATCAATCCTCCGCAGTTTTCTGTTTCAGATATAGGTGTACAAACTGTCGTTTTTACTGTGGTGGATACCTCCGGTAATTCGGCCAGTTGTATCACCATTGCAAATATATCTGAAACAAGTACAACACAGGATAATACTGATGATCTATTGTCGGTGGTACTTACACCCAATCCGGCGAAAGATCAAATATGCCTAAAAACGCCCAATGCGTGGCAGTCCGCAACCGTAAATTTGCAATTATTAGATACCCAAGGCCGTGTATTATGGCAAAATGCCGGATTCGTTTCGTCCATCTCTATCGAACAATGGCCTGCTGGGCATTATTATTTGAGGTTGGAAAAAAATGGTGCATCGCGTATTTTTGCTTTTGAAAAAGTCAAATAGGCAACACGTAATGCTGTATAATGTCTAATATTGTTACAATTTTTATATCACAACCAAAACAAGGATAAGTACCACAATTAGCAGCCCCAGAATGGGTCACGACCTTTGGTATAAAACAAAATGAGCATTACCTCGGTCTGATCTAAAATCAGGTGACAATGGGTACTACCCTATTTGAACCAGCGTAGATCTGGACTAAAGCGCTGCTCTTTACTTCAACACGACCAGCGTCTTTTTCTTGTTTTTCGCCTTTTCTTTACTTTCCACCTCGGCTGTTTCAGAGGACTCGTTTTGTTTTTTGGGCCAAATATGAAATCCGCCCTTAAAACCATTGATGTTCCATGTACCCCAAATGCCGTTTTCGTCCACATTGCCATCGTAATCCACGGTATGGGCACCGTGGTACGATTTGGTCATTTTACAGGTAAGTTGCTCGGTGTCGTACCTGCCATTCCAACTAAAAGTACCCACCGGATCGGCACCAGAACCGGTTACGATATGCTTAGAAAAACTAAGAAAAAACGACATGGGGTGGCGCGACGCACTAGGGCCGTAACGATAAGTGTAAAAGCCTTCCCATTCACCGCTGGGAAAAAGATGGTGCGTTTCCGTTGATGATTCTTTCATATTGTATCCGTTGAGTACCTGTTTTTAGGTGAATAGGCAACCTAAAATTTTCACAAAGATAAGTACTTTCCTCCATCTAATGTTGGACAACAAATTTTCCTACGCTACCCAGCGTATTTGCTCCAGTTAGGGTATAATAGTACAAACCACTTGGGAATGTTTGGGTGGAAATCTGCACTACTGCTTGGCTTCCTGTCCACTGAACAGAATGGACAAGTTGCCCCTGTGTATTCCATATTTCCAAAAGACCATCAAATAATTGTTTTCTGCTAAAAGTAATTTGGTCGTTTGCGGGGTTGGGAGCAAGATTGACCAATACTGGTGTACGGTTGGGTGGTTCATGTAGTGCTGATATGGGCTTACAGTTCAGGGTATCAATACAGCCATCGGGTGTGAACTTGAGCAACCAAGCCAATGTTTGAGGGATTGTCCAGTCCACAGTGGTGCCACAGGCCACTATGCTACCCGATGGAAGAAAACCTACCGCACCTATAATATTATCGGCACCGAGTTGTGTATCATAAAAAGCGGTATCTTTTCGTTCCCAAAGCAAATCGCCCGATTCGTTGATGCGGATGGAGAACCCCACTTGATAGCCATCGGGTACGATATAGCCCACACCCACGTACCCACCACCCGGGTAAGGTTGTACATCGTAGAGCCTATTGAAATTATCGTAATGACCAGTATAGGGTTTCGACCACAATAGGTTGAAACTGGGATCGCGGCGAACAATCCTGATTTGTGCTTGAAAATCATCGATAGTGGGGTTATATTTGACCTTTTGGGTAGTGTACAACCAATCACCATTGTTTGTTTTTTGTATAGATGAACCGCCCACCTCATCATTGGCCAAAGGACTTTCCCAAAACCAGGTTTGATTCAACAAACTATCCATACCAAAAAACTGGGAGCAGGTCTTGCTCGTTGGGCTTGAGGTTGGAATAGTCCCCGAGCCAGTAGAGAGTACAAACTCATTTTCATTGATCTTGGTGAAACCAGTCATTGCCTCATAACGACCACCATCGAATGTAACCAAATCCACCCAATTGCCCGATTTATCTAAACGAAGTACAAAAGGGTCAGGGCTTTGTCCAAGACGTTCGCTGTTACCCGCAACCACAAAGCCATGATCTGTTTCATACATTTCATTCCAGTAGAAGGATATGCTATTTGGCAATGTATGTTCTTTTACAAATAAAAAGTTGCCTTCTAGGTTCAAACAAAGTAAATAACCTGTATTGGTACCATAAAATGTACCTGCTATTGCGTAACCTTGGTCGTCTTTTAATCGAATAAACGGTTGATTATAAGTGCCTACCCAGTAGTCTTTATCTGTAAAATAGCATTTTTGATTTAAAACTGTCCCAAATGTATCCATTTGTGTAAAGCAGATGCCAAGGGTATAAGGAGGAAGGGTATCTCTACAAAATCCAATCAAATTAATTGTGTCTGAACGAATGTCTAGGCTCAAAAATGATGCTGTATACATACCAAGATCATAAATACGTTTGAACCCTTGGGCGGTCGTATTTTTTGTGGGCAATAGGAATAGAAAAAGAAGTAAATACCGCATAAGTTGAAATTAAAAAACCTCGACTTGCGGCTTACAAGTCGAGGTAATATTAAATAAGGTTAATGTTGTTTTTAATGAACATGCTTTTTCAAGTTATCGTGCAATGATACAAAAAAATTGGAAATTGATAGACGTTTTAACTTGCCTTCACCTCCGCACAAGCAAAATGCCCTTTTGGACAAGCCTTATACCCATGCAACCCACAGGGGCGGCAGGGTAAATTTTGGTCGTTTTGCCAAATTGCTTGGTGGTCGGACAAGGGCGTAAATCCAAATTCTGGTACTGTGGAACAAAAAATGGCGGTCACTGGCGCATTCATCGCCGAAGCCAAATGGAGTGGCGCGGAATCGTTGACATAATTCATCTCGGCTTTTTGCATCAGTGCGGCGGAGGTGATTAAACTGATTTTTCCAGCCAAATTGACGATATTTATCCTTTGAGTGGCTTGCGCGATATGATCGCAGGCATCCCAATCGCTGGGTGCACCTAATAAAAAGACGGTCTGGTCGGCTGGAAATGTTTTGATCAATGCGATCCAATGACGGGCGGGCCATTGCTTGGTGAACCAAACCGAGGTGGGGGCTATGCAGATATAGGGTTGGCCATTGGCTAATTCTTGGGCTTTTGCGGTGTCTTGTGGGCTTGGATACAGTTTGGGTCGTTCGGGGCTGGTGTCTGTTAGGTGGTCTATTAATGCGAGGTTGCGGTCTATTTCGTGGAAATAATGGAGTCCGAACCGCGATTGGCCTGCGCCTATTTGGTGTTTGATGCGTTTGGAAAAAAGCAGGGATAGTGGGTTTTTATCAAAGCCTACTGTCTGTTTTGCACCGGAAAAGGCGGTTAATAGTCCTGATGCGGCGAAGCGTTGGCAATTGATGACTTGGTCGTATTGTTCTTGTCTGATGGCTTTTAATATGCGCCACAAATTGGGGTATTTTCCTTGTTTTTTGTCCCAAATATGTATTTTTCGGATAAATGGGTGTTCTTGGAGGAGGGATTCGTTGCCTTTTCGGAGCACAAAATCTATGGTGGCTTTGGGGTAAAAGCGGTGGAGTTTTTCGGCGAGTGCGGTGGCTAGTATGGCGTCTCCGATAAATGCTGTTTGAATGATAAGGATTTTCACGGGTCAAAGTTCGGGTTTTGAGGTGGAATTGTGGGTGTTTTTTTGTAAAAAGGTGGTTGTGGTTAACTTAACATCTCATTGTTCCTCACTACCTTTGTTGTCATTTTTTTCACCATTTCCATCCACATGCAAAAAATAGACGCACCCAATGCACCCAAACCCGTAGGCGCATATCCACATGCCCGCCGCGTAGGTAACCTCCTCTTTCTTTCTGGTATAGGCCCACGAGACCCACAAACCAACGGTGTACCCGGATTAGAAAGAAGCCCAGCAGGTAATTACACCCAATTCGATTTTGCCGCCCAAGTCCATTCTGTTATGCAAAATGTACGCACCGTACTCGAATCATCCGGCGCAAAATGGGAGGATCTAGTTGATATTACCGTGTTTTTAACCGATATGCAGCGTGATTTCCATACTTTTAATCAAATATACGCTACTTATTTCACCGAACACCAGCCCTGTCGCACCACCGTAGGCATCAATAGTCTGCCAACACCTATTGCGATAGAGTTGAAATGTATGGCGGTAATCGAGTAATAATGGTAGCCCCAATTATTTTCTCCCGGTCAATATTGTATTCAACCGTTCTGAAGCAGCCATATTATCGGGTAAATTAAACGCTTCAAATACATCCACTTGCTCGCGTTTGCTCAGGTGAAAACTTAAAGACGCTTGCCTTTTGCGCTGCACGGGTTTGTAGATAAAACGCACTACCTCTAGTTGATCCGGCCCAAGAATATCGGCTAAAAAGGAAAGGGCATCATCTTGCTCATAATCCTGCAAAATAGCAATTTTGCCCGCTGCAACCACCGGTGTGAGCAAACTTCCAACAAAACCCTTTTCAGAGGCAGGTTCAATATAGTCTATTTTGTCCCAACACCGAATTTGAACGACGACCACACCGCTTGTATTTTCCTTGATCCAATCTTTAAATACATGCAAAAACCGCGTTCCAAGCCCAAGACCAAAATTATCGCGCACCCCCGCATCCATAATTTCTAAAGCGGGCTGCGTGGGTAGCCATGTATTCGGCAAAATATATGGAAATGTACAGTTCATCCGCAAAGCAGATCGCAATAAAAGGCTATCCCCCTGCTGATGCTCAAATAAACGCCGCCATTCCACGCCATCAATTTCAGCACCCAACCCATCGTTTTTAGGTTTTAAAGGACGCGTTAAATAACTCATTCCTAGCGGACTAATCAGCATTCGGCGACTATCATTAATAATATACGGCGACAAAACCAGCATAGGAATAATGGCCGATTCCTCTGCGGTGCGATAATCGGCCACTTTGCGGTTAAATCGGTTCCGTACATTCTCATTCAATTGTTTTTCAAAATAATAACCGCGATCAATTTGGTACTTATGCCCGGCGTAATGGTACTTTCGGAAAGGAAAGATCAAATCATTTGACACCAAAGACGAAGTGATCGGGTTGAGCAAATCGCGTCCTAAATCAGAAAACAGCGATGGATCTTGGATACGAACACTCCCATTAGTGTGCTCCAGCAGCATCGCTTCGCGCATATATGCAGCCCCCAGCATCCCCCCCGATGCGCCAGTGATCAACGCCGTTTGGTGGAGCAATCGGCCTTGGGTCAGGCTGTCCATCGCCTGCATTACGCGCACTACCCATAAGCCCGCCTTATGCCCGCCCCCACTCACGCATATAAGTGCCAATTTGGGTTTTTCACTACCCGTTATTTGTTTGTCTTTCCAACGGTTCAGTACCGATATTGTTTGCTTTTTATCCACTTCCAGTATCGAATCGGCGCTAAAAGTCTCTAATAATTTGTAATTGTATTGCGGTTGTAATGTAGCGTCATAATCCAAACCATAAGCATGGTTTTGGTAAACAAAAAAGCCTTTTGATGTAATAAAATTAATCAAAACGATTAACGCAATAAATACAAACGTACTCCACTGTCGAAACCAAAACGTAATAGCGCCAAAAAATGCCATTACCATACTAAATAACATAAAAACGCTCACGCTCGTCGGTAACTTGGCCCAACTCACTTCCATGAGCCATCCATGCACCATCATAAGGAGCAGTGCAACACCTTGAACGATAATTGCATTGGTATGGTTTTGGCGAAAAACCTTATTCAACCAGTACGAATCATAATGTGCCACACTACGCACCAAACGAACATGACAACGCTCCGTCAAATACGTATCAACCCGCCAACGGGTAGTTCCCGCTTTAATCTCTCCAATGCTTGGTATCCGTTGTCCCGGTGCTAACAACCGACCACCCGGACGCGGTACAAACTGACCGTGCCGTAAAAAAGCAGCCATATCCTTGTTGGTAAAATGTAAATAAATGGCCAATCCTACTATAAAAAAGACGGCTCCCAGTATAAAACTACCCACATTTACTACAATATCGCTCCATTGAGTCATTTCATCGTGGCTTTGGAACCAAATGGCCGCACTCATATAAGCACACAAAAAAAGAATAGGAAGGAGGCTATTGTTCAAAGAAAACTTGGTGAATGGTGCACTCAGCGTAGCCAAAAAAGGAAAGCGGTCGGCACAAAGCAAATAAGTCGTCAGGTTCCAAATCATAAAAAAAGCACCAAAAGCCGCACCTGTTAGGAATGAACTCCAGAAACCTACTTCGCCACAGTACTCCGGTGTAAGCATCAGGTAATGGATACCGAAAAAACGACCCGCCTGCCCTGTCACCAATACACCCAAGAACGCCCACAAAAATACCAATACCAGATGGCTTCTAATGTGTAAAACCAGCAATCGAATTGGAAACGAGAATTGTAATTGGCGTAGTAGCATAGTAAGTCGCAAAAATAAGGGAATTTAGTGCAAAGTTGCCATAGTTTAATTGTGTCCAAGTAGGGTTTTCCCTAAATCCCCAATACTGCCCAAACGGGAAAATGATCCGACCATTTCCGATCATGGACCACCTTGCTATCATGCACAGGGAAACCTGGATCTGATAAGATATAATCAATCCGCAATAAGGGCAATGTGCCAGCAAAGGTTGTCCCAAATCCCAATCCACGTGCTTCAAAGGTGTCGGTTAATCCATCCGTAATATGGTGATACACATAAGAATTGGGCGTGTCATTAAAATCGCCGCATACGATAACAGGGTATGGGCAATCCAAAATATGTTGCCTCAGCCTTTGCGCTTGCTCCGAGCGGCGCGATGTAGCACCGCCCACTTTGTTCATCACCTTACTCAAGCCTTCCCAAGATTGGTCATCTTGAATAACTTTTTCGGCATCTTTGGTAACGCGGTTCGATTGCAGGTGCACATTGTATATCCGCACTATGCGCTTATCGGGTAGTTCAATATCGGCCCATAGTGTGGAATTATAGGTTTTGCCAAAAGGAATATCACCGCCCGCTTTGATGGGGTATTTACTCATAATCACTGTGCCTTTTTTAAGGTTAAAACGCTGATCATAACCCAAGTAATTACCCAACAATGGATAAAAACTTCCTCGGGTTTCTTGGGTGCAAAGTATATCCGGTTTGCCATTTTTTTTCAAAAAACTGGCATAAGCAGCAGCAATACTATCGGTTTGGGCAGGTGTGGCTTTGGAATTATAAAACATCAAACCAAGGTTGTGCGTTACTATGGTGATGTTTTTTTCGGGTAAATAAGGTTTGCCCAATTGTAAACCCACAAACTTAGTACAATAAGACCAACCCAGTACAATAATCATCAAATGATAGATACCAAAACGGCTCATGCGCCACAGCCAAAAGAGCATCAGTACGACGTTGAATAGCAACCACCATGGGAAAGTAGTGCCCAAAAAAGTTAACCAAGGGAAAGTACTCGGATTGATATAAGGTGAAATATACGACAAAGCGGTCATCAAAATGACCAGCGTACTAATGGTTTTAAAAGCGTTTTTAAAAAGAGAGCGCATAGGGATTAAGTGGATTATTTCGATTATTTCGTAATGCTTTGTATTCCGATATGATCGAAATGAGACTCGTTCATTGTGATTTTTCCTCAAAATTACGTCAAATACTTTGGCTAACAATACAACCCAACGGAATTAATTTTCACCTTTGTTAAAAATTACGTACTTACAACTATGAAATATATACTTTTTTTGCTGACTTTTGCCTGCTTCGCTCACCCTGCTTTGGCGCAAGAGGATACAAGTGAGCGTATTTTGGACGATAATATTAGGTCGGTACAGTTGAATGCTGGCGCGGTCACTCCTGTCGTTGATTTAAAAAACGGGCAGATCAATCTTACATTCGATTATGTTACCGATGAAATAATGGACTTTGTCTATACCATTGTACATTGCAACAGCGATTGGTTGCCTTCGGAATTGGGAGACAACGAGTATATCAATGGGTTTACAGAAGACAGGATTACGAATATTACTAATTCGATCAATACTTTAGTCGCGTATAACTATTACCAAATGTCGCTACCCAATTCAAATATGAAATGGGCGCGCTCAGGTAACTATATCCTAAAAATTTTTGACGACAACGATGACCACCGCTTAGTGCTGGTACGTCGTTTTATGGTCTCCGAAAACAGGTGGAAAGTGGCTGCAAAGCTATCGCCTGTTATTAATTCTGCCAAGATTTTTACGCACCAAGAAATAGATTTTCAAGTAGTGCACGAGGGTACAATTATTGGTAACCCCGAAAGAGAAGTAAAGGCATTTGTCATTCAAAATATGCGCTGGGATCGGATGATGGGGCCTATAGCGCCACGCCCTTTTATCACCACTAGAAGTAGTTTGAATTTTGATTTTCAGGATTCAATTGTATTTCCAGCAGGTAAAGAGTTTCGCTATTTTGATATACGCACCTTCGATTTCAAGGGGAATAATGTCCTTAAAATTCAGCGAAATCCTGATACGTACCAGGTTTTTCTACAACCCGAACACGACCGCGAGGATAGTCATAGTTATGGTTTAACAGGCGATATGAATGGCCGATTCTCTATCGAAAACCGTAGTCAAGGACAATCGTTTATGCAATCCGATTACGCCAATATCATGTTTATCCTGAGCCGAAATGCCGCTTTTGAGGATAAAGAGGTCTATGTCGTAGGTGCAATGACCGATTGGCAATTGAAACCCGAATTCAAGATGCGTTACGATGCACCTTCAAAGTCGTATTTTTGTAATCCGCTCTTGAAACAAGGCTTTTATAACTACGAATTTCAGGTGGTCAATGATTATGATTACCGCATTTCCAAAGCCGATGATATGGAGGGGAATTGGCACGAAACAGAGAATCTTTACAATGTTTTCGTCTATTATCGGCCTTATGGAGAACGGTATGATCGCCTAATGAGTAGCGGAGGCATTACCTCTGGGCCCAATAACAAATAATAAAGTATTACCTTTGCCTTATGGATATTCATTTGCACCACGATCATCATAACGACCATCACCACCACGAAGAACACTTAGAGAACTCGGATTTCATTACCGATATTGTAATCGGTATGTCCGATGGCCTTACAGTGCCTTTTGCGCTGGCTGCAGGTTTGTCGGGTGCAGTAGCCAGCAATGCTATTGTGACCACAGCCGGATTGGCCGAAATTATCGCAGGTAGTATTGCGATGGGCTTGGGTGGATACTTGGCGGGTCGTACCGAATTGGACCATTACCAAGCAGAGCTACGCCGCGAAGAAGAAGAAGTGGAACGTGTTCCCGAGCGCGAAAAACAAGAAGTACGCGATGTATTTGCGGCTTATGGCCTCAGCAAGCACCTGCAAGACGAAATTGCTAATGAACTGGCAAAGGACAAAAAGCAATGGGTAGCCTTTATGATGCGTTACGAATTGGGGCTTAGCGAACCCAACCCACGACGCGCTACACAGAGTGCTTTAACGATCGGAATTTCCTATATCATTGGTGGTATTATTCCATTATTACCCTATTTTTTCACAGATACACCCACAGAAGGGCTTTATTACTCTGCTATTATTACGCTTATTTGTCTTTTTGTTTTTGGCTGGTTCAAAAGTACAATGACGGGTCAACCACCGTTCTCTGGGGCATTCAAAGTAATGATTATTGGTGCTTTGGCAGCTGGCGCAGCATTTACCATTGCTCGTGCTATTGGTCATGGGTAAGTACTTGGACTTAATTTTCAATATTTAAAAATGAATTTTAAACATAAAAGAGTTTGGATTACTGGCGCATCTTCAGGTATTGGGGAGGCATTGAGTAACGCATTTGCAGCGCAAGGCGCGCATTTGATTATTTCTGCACGCAATGAGCGCGAATTACAACGCGTGGCTGCCGATTGTGCTGCTGCGGGAGCGGCTTCCGTATTGGTGCAACCGCTGGATTTGGGCGATCACGCAAGTATTCCGGCCATTGCCCAAAGTGTATTGCAACAAATAGGCAAATTGGATATTTTGATCAATAACGGCGGCGTTTCGCAGCGTTCTTTGGCCAAAGATACCGGTATTGATGTGGATTTGCGGATTATGAACATCAATTATATCGGCACAGTATCACTTACGAAGGCTGTACTACCGTCTATGCTACTGCACCAACTGGGGCATTTTGTGACCATTACAAGCCTTACAGGTAAGTTTGGTTCACCGCTGCGTAGTACTTATGCTGCATCAAAGCACGCATTACATGGTTTTTTTGATAGCCTTCGCGCCGAATTAGTAAATACACCGATTAAAGTCACCTTGGTTTGTCCCGGATATGTACGTACCAATATCAGCGTAAATGCCCTTACCGGTAGCGGCCAACAACAAGGCTCCATGGACGAAGCGACCAATAATGGCCTTTTGCCCGAAGTAGTGGCGCAGCGTATCCTTGCCGCCATAGAGCGGGGCAAAGAAGAAGTGTATTTTGGAGGTAAGGAGGTACTAGGCGTGTATTTAAAACGTTTCTTCCCAAGGTATTTCTCGCGGCTTATTGCGCGTACTAAAGTTGTTTAGGTTTTAAATTATTAACTAACCATTTCACCACTATGTTGTTATTCTTTTATTTTTGGTTAACCACCCAATCAATGAACATTCAAATAAATAATATCCAATCAGCACAAGGGCAGGTATTGGTCGCTATATATCAGCAAGAAGATGGGTTTATGTCGGTGGATAAGGCTATTTTCAAACAAGCTTACCCAATCACTAAAAAAGGTGCAATTAGTATTGATCTACCTGAGTTAACGGAAGGCAACTACGCTATTTCTTGTTTCCACGATTTGAATAATAATGGCGTTTTGGATAAAAATATGTTGGGCATCCCGACCGAGCCTTATGGTTTTTCACAAGGTATAAGGCCAAAATTTAGGGCACCTACTTGGGACGAAGCAAAATTTCAATACCAAAAAGGAGGACAAGTGGGGATATGGCTGGAGAAATGGTAGTTAAGAATTTGGACACAATTAATTATGTCCAAATTCTTAATTGTATCCAAGTCTTAGGTAAGAAATTTTAAAGAAAACGGTTGAATCTCGACATAAGAGCGGGACAGCCGTCGTTCCACCCATGCACAGCATTGGGTGTCCATTATAAAGGGGTAGTGCGCTATGGCGTGCTACCCTATTTTTTTTATTTTTTTTATTTTTTTTATTTTTTTTTTGAAAAAAATAATAAAATTATGAGTTTGGCACGGAAGTTGTATTTATATAGACATCACTGACAGGGTGATTTTTTTAATCCTTATTATTTTTTACTGAGCGTTGTTAGGTTTTGTGCATAGATTTATAGATTACAATAGGATTTTCATGCACAAACTCTACAGAGCAGAAGTATAATCCAACAACCGATCAAGAAATAGGGCCTCTAGTGGTCTTAAATCCGTGGAGAGGGGCCAGTTCCACTGGGGGGTAGGGCTGGCCTCCTCGCCACAAATTCTTTCAATTGCTTCTGGATAGATCCGTACTTTAACGGTACAAATCAGTATCTATCAAAACATAAATAACATTTTTCAATATAATCCCATGACGCAAACGGGTAGGTGGACTTCGGTTAACCTACCGTTTTTTTTTGTATAAACTACACCTGCTCTCCCGCCAATCCCCGCACCTGCTTATCCGGCATGATATGCAGCATGACATAATTCAATAATACCGTAGATAATACCAATACCAAAAGTAGTCGATTGATACCAATATCTTGTAGGCCAACAGTAAGTCCAATGAGTAATAGATTTACAGCACAAAGAATACCTGTTGATTCCATGTGTGAGTAGCCTTTAGCCAAAATCAGATGATGAATATGGGTCTTATCGGCATGAAATGGCGAATGGCCATGCATCATTCGGCGTAAAAAGACCCGCATCGTATCGTAAATAGGCAATATCATAACACTTAGTGCTACTACGGGTGCACCCTCAAAGAAATATATACTATCGGAAGGCAGCGTTTTACTCAAGGCGATAAACTCGAACGACATCACCGAGCACGTAAGACCAACAAGTAGCGAACCTGTATCACCCATAAAAATACGGGCTGGCGTAAAATTAAACTTGAGAAAAGCCGTCAGCGCACCTACCATCGCCACCGCCACAGTAGCCCATTCGACGTGTCCGGTTAATGAAAACCAACAACCAAAAAATATGGAAGCAATCAGTCCAATACTACCAGCAAGGCCATTGATCCCATCGATCAAATTATAAGCATTAACGATACCTACAATAGCAACCAGAGAAAATAGAAAACTAATGGGCTCATTCAGTTCGTTGACCCCTAAAATGCCCCACCAGTCGGTAATTGAAACCTTTGCTTTATAAATCAAAATAACTGCTGCTAATACCTGAATAACTAATTTTTTAAGTGGAGGAATTGGTACAAGATCGTCGCGGGTACCTACCAAGAACAAAAGAATAATAGCGGCTAAAGTATATTGTAATTGGCCAAAATAAGCAGTGGGAGTCCATAAAATTACACCACAAATTACACCACCGAATATACCAATACCACCCAATGAAGGGGTGGGCGTAGCATGGGAACTCCGATCATTCGGTTGGTCAAAAAGTTTTCGCGCCTTTGCTACAGTAATTATGGCAGGAATAGCCATGTAGGTGATTACAAAGGACGTGATAAACCCTAGTATAAGTACACTCATAAGACGATTAGTTGGTATGAACCTGGGAATAAATAATGTGAAGGATTAAAACGAAAGAACGAGGACTAAGTCACAAAAGTATAAAAACAAGATAAAAACAAGATTAAGTACGTCCAAATACTTAATTCCACCCCATTGCTTTTTTTATTCTATAAAAAATATCTGTGTTATCATAGACACCGTTAAAAAAATCGGCACCAGGGCCATAAGCAAATACAGGAATTGTAGATGCTGTATGGCCTTTACTTGTGAATTTAAGATCCAAAGAGTCCAAATTAGAGCCTTGAATAATAGCCATACCGCCTGTTTCGTGGTCGGCTGTAACAACGACTAATGTTTCGCCATCTTTTTTAGCAAAATCCAAAGCATGGGAAACGGCCATTTCAAAATCTGCCATTTCTGCAATGAGTGTTAGTTTATCGTTGCTATGTCCGGCCCAATCAATCTGCGAACCTTCTACCACCATAAAAAACCCACGGTTATTATCGCGTTTTTGAATAAAAGGAATCCCTTCTTGCGTCATTTCAGGTAAAAAAGTACGCCCTTTCAATGCCGATGGTGGTTCTTCGTTGGAGGTAATCCAAAAAAATGGACGATCAGCCGCTGGTATTTTGGGAACAGAATCATAACGGTTTGTGGATATTTGATAGCCTGTTTTTTCCATCTCCTGCACCAGATTCCTTTTATCTTTGGTGCGTTTGTTAAAATACTTGCCGCCGCCACCTATCAAAAAATCAATACGATTTTGTACCAACCACACCGCTATATCCTCCATATTGGAACGTTCGGATACATGCGCATAAAAGGAAGCAGGCGTGGCGTGGGTAATGCTACATGTCACCACAATACCAGTGGACATACCCAGTGAATCTGCTGTTTCCAATAATGTTGGGCAGGGTTTTTTCTTCGCATTAACACCTATTGCGCCATTAAAAGTTTTGCAACCACAAGAAAAAGCGGTTGCCCCAGCACCTGAATCGGTAATCAAGTGATTGGAGGAGTGCGTTGTCATTAAACCAGTTACCGGAAACCGATCAAAAACAGTCTTGTTCCGCTGCGCGTACATGGAGGCTGTGATTTGGCCTAAACCCATTCCATCGCCCACCATAAAAATAATATTTTTAGGACGCTTGGCTGTTTTGGGTGAAACGCCAAAAGTCATTGCACCCAAAAAGCAGGCTGCAGAAAGAATTAAAACTATCTTTAGTATTAGGTTCAATGCTGTATTTTGATATGTCAAATTTCCGCAAAGATACAAATGATGAACCGAATACAGCCTATAAACTTAAAATTTAGCCTAAACCTAACATTTGAATAGATTATCCCTTTATTCCAATAGGGTTGCTTGATACTACAACGTTTTCATATAAAAGGTGCAGCACACCGTAATATTTGGTGTGTTTTGTAGATTAAAATGGAATATCTTCGTCGTTCATACGGGAAGGTATGGACGTAGATGGCGTAAATGGCCCAGACAAAGAACTTTCCATACTGCCCGAGAAGGAAGGATCGTCGAGGTTAGAAAATTTGGCAAAAGTATCTGTAAACTTAATTTTTACGGTATCCAGTGCGCCATTCCTGTGTTTGGCCACTATAAATTCGGCTACACTTTTCAAACTTTGGCCTTCTTCGTCTTCCAAAATACCATAGTACTCTGGGCGATAAATAAAGGAAACAATATCAGCATCCTGCTCAATGGCACCAGATTCACGCAAGTCACTCAATTGTGGGCGTTTGTTCCCGCCACGGGTTTCTACGGCACGGCTCAATTGAGAGAGCGCAATAACAGGCACGCTCAGTTCCTTCGCCATGTTTTTCAATGCGCGTGAAATACCCGAAATTTCTTGTTCGCGGTTGGTGTTTTTGCCCTCGGAAGAACCTGTCATCAATTGCAGGTAGTCAATAATCACCATTTGGATATTGTGCTGCATTTTGAGTCGGCGGCATTTGGCGCGCAACTCAAAGATATTAATACCAGGTGTGTCATCTATAAAAATAGGCACCCTAGACAGGGTATCCACCGTTTTTTGGAGTTGCTGCCATTCCCAATCTTCCAGTTTGCCGTTCCGCATTTTGGAGCCCTGTATTTCGGCTTCCATGGAGATCAAACGGGAAACCAATTGTGTGCTACCCATTTCCAGCGAAAACAGCGCAACTGGTTTACCAAAATCCTTAGCAGCATTGAGGGTCATAGCCAATACCATACTGGTTTTACCCATACCGGGGCGTGCAGCAAGGATAATTAAATCAGAGGGTTGCCACCCCGAAGTGAGCCGATCCAGATCCGTAAAACCGGTGGGAACCCCTGTGAGGCCATCGGCTTTTTGCGACATTTCCTCAATTTGTTTGAGTACCTTACTCGCCAGCGTGTCCATGGATTCGTAACTCCTGCTCAAGTTATTTTGGGTAATACCAAATAACCCTTTTTCGGCATCATCAAGCAGGTCAAAAACATCGGTCGTATCCTCGTATGCATCCTTGATAATACCCGTGCTGACACGGATCAGTTCGCGTTGGATATGTTTCTGTGCAATAATACGAGCATGAAATTCGATATTGGCCGCTGATGCTACGCGATTCGTCAGTTCTACCAAGTAATAGGGGCCACCTACTTTTTCCAAGTCTCCGCTTTTGCGCAATTCCTCGGTTACGGTCAATAAATCGACAGGATTGGAACGCTCGAACAGTTTAATTACCGACTTATAAATATGCTGGTGTGCCTCAAGATAAAAGCTATCCGAACGCAGAATATCCATCACCACTGGCAATGCCTCCCGATCAAGCATTAAAGCCCCCAGTACCGCTTCTTCTAGTTGGAGTGCTTGTGGTTGTACTTTCCCGAACACATAAGTAGATAGTCCTTCGGCGTTTTGCCGAGCGGAGTTCTGCTTACCTTTTCGGCTCGAATTACCTTGTTGATCTGATTTTGAATATTCTTCTGTCATTTTGCAAATATAGCACGAATTTGGTACTTCCCGCTTTCAAAACAATCCGTATTGATGCTTTTTCTGTGGAAAAGCCAAGTTGAAATGTTGATAACTACGGGAATAAAGTGGGTTACTCACATGAATTATTGGTTTTCCACACTGTTTGTCCACATTGCACCTACAATGTTAAGCCTAGGTTAAGTGGGTGAATAATAGGTAGTTAGCATAAAATTTTAAAGAAAAATCCTGTTGCTAGCCTACTTTTTACTAGATGTGGACAACTTTTTTTAAATTGATTTTGACACACAAAGATACTATTTTTTGTTTGGATTTTTTTTGTTTTTATTGATGGTTGGCCTACTGAACATAGATAAGTTCAGTAGGTCAACCATCTATCCACCAGACCTAGTGTCACTTTATTTTTGCAAAGGATGCAGTTGGCGTTTTTTATTTCCTGCAATGCGCTTTTTACAGCCGTAATGGGGGGAAAGGGGGTACTAATCCACCCAATCTGCCACAAACACATTGGTATCACGCCCGCCACCATTATCGCGGTTGCTACAGAATACTAATTTTTTGCCATCGGGAGAAAACATAGCAAAAGCATTGAAAATACTTTCCGTTGTAAGTTGGGTAAGCCCCGTACCATCTATGTTAATCATGTACAACTGAAAATCATATCCGCGTGCGGCGTGGTGGTTGCTGGAGAAAATAATTTTTTTACCATCGGGATGAAAATAAGGCGCCCAATTAGCCTTACCTAATTTGGTGATTTGCTTCAGGTTAGTGCCATCTACATTTACCGTATAAATTTCCATATTAGTGGGTGCTACCAGCCCTTTGGCCAAATAATCTTTGTACTCTTTGATCTCGGCTTCGGTAGTTGGGCGGCTCGCACGAAATACCAATTGTTTGCCATCGGCGGAGAAAAACGCGCCACCATCGTAGCCTAGTCCGGTCGTAATTTGTTTTTGATTGGAGCCATCGGTATCCATAATCCATAGTTCCAGGTCACCAGAGCGATCGCTGGTAAATACAATTTTGTCTCCCTTTGGACTTACCACGGCCTCTGCGTCATAGCCTTTTGAATTGGTCAATTGTTTGATCAATTTACCTTTTTTATTGGCTACAAATATATCATAAGTATCAAAAATAGGCCATAAATACTTACCTCCTTCGCGCAAATTACCCGTGTGTGGGCAAGAGGCGCTGCCTTCGTGCGTACTGGCGTAAAGAATATCCTTTCCATTGGGCATAAAAAAGGAGCAAGTAGTACGGCCTTTCATGGTACTAATGGGCTTTGGGCGATAGGCGGGGTTATTAGCCGCTTTATCCACATCAATCCTAAATATTTGATCGCATTGTAGTCCCCATTTAGGGTTATTGCTCTGAAAAGTAAGGAATTTGCTGTTTGGACTCCAATAGGCTTCCGCATTATCACCACCAAAAGTGATTTGGCGAATATTTTTTAAATGCACCTTTTCCTCCACGGTAGGTTTAGTAGTTGGGGTAGCCTCTGGTTTTTGTGCGGATAGCATATTTGCGCTCAATAACGCGCATAAAATAAAAGTACGACTGAGTAATTGCATAGAATAATGTTGTTTTGCGATAATGTTTTTATAAAATCGGCGCAAGATTAGTAATTAAACCTAACAATTCAGTCAGTTTTTAGTCAATTTTATATCTTTTGAGGTACGTTAACTTAACAAACAACGGGGAAGTACTCTTACAGTACTTCCCCGCAAAAAACTGGAGAAAATGTTATACGTGGCAAATAGAGCCAATTAACAAAGTTAACTTAGTCGTAACGTTGTTTTTTAAAAAAAAGTTTGGCAAAAAAGTATATCTTAACTTTATTGTTTTGAATAAACAATTTTACCAAATTTTATTAAAATGATAATCAGCCACTTACTCCAATCGAATATATTCATTTGAGGTATGTATTTTGGCTGTATATTTGCACCTCTTTTTAGGACTCCGAGGCGTGGTTCAAGGTAATTATTCAATTTACGATAAGGCAAATAGCCTATTTATACAAACATGACGGCACATCTGTTAACCATAGGCGATGAAATACTCATTGGCCAAATCATCGATACTAATTCTTCTTGGATGGGGCGCGAACTCAACCTAAAAGGCATACGAGTCACCAGCAGAAGCAGTGTAGGCGATACAGGGGATGCCATCCGAAATGGTATTGCGCACGCCGAACAACAAGCCGATGTGGTGATTATGACGGGGGGCTTGGGGCCGACAAAGGACGATATCACCAAAAAAATATTAGCGGAAATATTTGAGTCCGACATGGTTTTTCACGAGCCAACTTATAGCCGTATCGAAGGTTATTTTGTGAAAATAAAACGCCCTGTACCTCATACCATGCGCGACCAGGCTACTTTGCCCGATAAAGCGACCATTTTGACCAATAAAGTGGGTACAGCGCCGGGTATGTGGTTCGAAAAAAACGATAAAGTATATATCGCATTACCAGGTGTCCCCTTCGAAATGGAATACCTGATGACCCATGAGGTAATACCACGGCTGACCGAGCGGTTTCAATCGCGCCCTATTGCGCACCGTACCTTGCTTACTGCGGGAGAAGGCGAAACCAATATTGAAAAGCGGATCGAAGATTTTGAACGCAACCTGCCGCCTCATTTAAAAATCGCTTATTTACCCGGACTTGGACAGGTGCGCTTACGCCTGACTGGTGTATGGGAGGGTACTGTAACACCCGATTCAGAAGCCCTGTTAGCAGCAGAATTGGATACAAAAATAGCCGAAATGGAGGCGATTATACCGGATTTGGTGTTTGGTCGAGAAGAAGAGACGCTGGCGCAAGTAGTGGGGCAAAAACTGTTAGCGCGCAATTGGCAAATAGGTACGGCCGAAAGTTGCACTGGAGGCTATATTGCACACCTTATTACCGAAGTGCCTGGTGCGTCGGCTTATTTCCCTGGGGCTATTGTGGCTTATTCTTACGAAATGAAGCAAGAAAAACTTGGCGTACCGGCCGCGCTATTGGCATCGGAAGGGGCGGTAAGCGAAGCTTGTGTAAGATCTATGGCAGAAGGTGCTTTATCGGCCTTGAACGTAGATATAGCCGTGGCAGTATCGGGTATTGCGGGGCCTAGTGGTGGTACGCCCGAAAAACCAGTTGGTACCGTATGGATGGCTGTCGCCAGCAAAGACAAAACAGTGGCGGCAAAGTATATTTTTGGCCGCGACCGGCGGAAAAATATCGAATTAACGGGTACTTATGCCCTCAATTTAGTGCGCAAATTTTTAGATAATAAACTATAACTACTATGTCTAATAGAATAAGCCTTATTGGGGCAATCCTTTTTATTTTTTTTCTGGGAGGCTGGGCCAGTTGGTACTATTTTAAACCAAAGTCTAATCCTACAGAAGAAGCACAGGTCATGTTAGAGCGGATCCGCACCGTGATGAAACTGGTTACTGTGGAAGGCCAATTTTCAGAATTGTTTAGCCACAACGATTACGAAGGTGCATTTAGCTTCTTTTGGGAAAAGAAAATGTTGGTACGCGTAGCGGCTACTGTATCGGCAGGGTACAACTTGGAAAAAGTAAAAATTGAAACCGATGCCCAGAATAAGATTATTCGCATAGGCCCCTTGCCTGCTGCTACGATATTAAGCATTGATGATAAGGTGGACTATTACGATATATCGGAAGGCGTATTTACGTCTTTTTCACCGCAGGATTTTAATCGTATCAACGAGCGCGTTGAGCAAATTATCCGCGAAAAAGCGCAAACCTCTCTGCTGCCCTCCGCAGAAGAACAAGGCCGCAAAACCCTCGATATGCTCAAGGCCATGATCGAAAGTGCGGGCTGGAAGGTGGAAATTGTAGGAGAATCTAAAGGGCAATAAATACCATGACAAAAGAGAAAAAAAGAAAATCGGTAGAAATTAATCCCGTAACACTCATGGCGGCTTTGGTGAGCCTTTGCGCGCTATTTTTGTCGGTATATCAAATGCAGTTGCAAAAAAACCAGCAATATGCCTCGGTATGGCCGCATTTAAGACCCTATTATAAGACCAATTTGAATGATTCCACCTTTGAATGGGCGCTGCATGTGGCCAATTATGGTGTAGGACCTGCCGTAATACAGGAGGTGATTTATGAAATTGATGGCAAGCCGGTAGAAAGTTTTAAGGTATTTACGGATTCATTATCGGTTAGCGAGAGTCCAGAATCGGAAGATGCTATCCAAGATTTAATCTATCCAGGGGAGTTCCTACCTGTCGGCGCAGATATTGCGATGATAAGTATCAAACGCGATGCAAAACTATTCCCAGCCTTTAATAAAAGGACACAAAGAATCAATTTAAGGATCAAATACGCTTCGGTATATAACGAAGAATGGGAAGTATGTATCGCTTGCCCCGATAATTCGCTCAACCAAAAACTTAGATAAAATGAGTTAGTTATTTGGACACATAGTTAATTAGTATTTTGAACTTGGTCTTTTTCGCCTATACTGCTACTATTTTGCTAAACTGACGATATTAGGCTCGAAGTCATGCCGATAATTGGATCATTGTAAATTATTTATATTTAACTGAGGCACTCAAGTTTGTACGGTATTGGATTTAGGATATTGTCGGGGCGACTTTTTTTGTCACCCCGACAATTTTACACGATCTCTTTGGTATCTTTAAAAGTCTGTTGAGCAGTAATGTAGTATTCTTTGGAGCAAAATGAGGTGTTGTGTCCAAGTACTTCTTTATACGCATCAAGGAGGCTGTATTCCTTGGATATGCTCTGCATCCTTAGCGGAAACAACCAATTTTTAGAATGCAACACTCAATCCACCACGGAACATACCAAGTGCACCAGCACCACATTCAATATGTGCACCCACAGGGCCTGCATTAAAACGCACTCCGATAGCGGTCAACTGACCAGCAGCGTGCATTTTTTGACCAGCACTTTTTTCCCTTGTTTTTTCGTAGTTGTGCTTGGTAAAACCAAGACCCGCACCACTATAACACGTTAATTGGTTACGGCACAACCATGCATATTGCACATCGGTCATTATGGTAGTGAACTTTTCGGTATCTTTTGTTTGAATACCGGATGCCCAGTTGCGCGTCATATCGTATTCAAAATGGCTGGTGTTTATGCCTACTTGAACACGCTTTTCAGCACCTACACCAATGCGGCAGCCCAATGAATAATTCCGTTTGTTGATGATTTGTTGCTCGGTTACATTATCATAATCTCCTGCAAATGGATCTGCTTGTCCCTCAGTAATTACAAAGGCAAAAAAGCTCAATAAAGGTGTTCGTGTATCATATTCATTATTGTAGCGCCCCAAATATTTTTCATTGGCGGACTCAACGTTCTTACCGATATAGGCTACAAAAGTGGGTTGTTGTTGACCAAAAAGCACGAAACAAGTGCTGCATACAAAAGCGAAAGAAAATGCGATCTTTTTCATAATAAATGTCGTTTTAATTATTTTGATGACACAAAGGTATGGGGGGATTTACGCCGCTGGAAGGAGATAAGGCTTGGATTGTATATTTTTTAATTTAATGTCAATAAAACAAAAAGAAAGTCCTATAATTGTATCGCGCAACGATCCATCTGCCCCCAAAATTCCCATAGGAAATGTATGTTATTTTGCGCGTTTTTACTTAAAATTCCTACGGGATTTGGGCAATTTACCCTATTCAGTCTATAAACATATATTCCCTACGGGATTTTTTTTTGGGGCGGCTGGAAAGTTACTGTATCGCCTTACCTATATTCATCGAAGTATTTGTTTCCTGTGTTCCGCTTTTTTTTTACAAATTATCGTAAAAAAACATTGACGATCAGCACATTAGAAAATTTTGGGACACCCGTTTGGGTGTCTCGTTTTGTTTTTTCGGACGTTTCTGATAAAAAAAGGGATAAAACAGGAATATTAAGTATAAAAACAGGAACTAGATCTCAGCGCGCAGATGGTCTTATGCACTGACCTAAATATAGTAAAAATTCAAAAAAAAACAAAAAAAACCGGGCCGCTCTTTTGCCGCCCGGTCTTAATTTTACGTATTGCTCAAACTACTACGGGTGTTTGTATCTTTCACCGAATGAAAAAATGCCCCTCTCACACGATTGCTCCCTGTAAAAGGGGCCTTCTCATCGGAATCTAATCACTAAAAAAATTAGGTCTTATTTTCTTATTAAAAAGGTGGTGGACTTTTTAATGATAAGACCTCAATTTGGTATCTATTTTTGTTTTTGGTAGAGGCTGAGATATTTTCCAGCGTCTAATTTAACCTTAAAAACAACGAACCTTTTCTACAATAAGCAACCAAACAGAATAATATTCTAAATCTAAAACTATTAGAGTGTTCTACTGTTGACTAAAGTACTATTTTGTTGTTCTTCCGAATTAAATATGCCACAAAGGTAAGTCAAATTTCAATACCCCGCAAGGGCAAATACAAATTATTTACATTAATTTAACAAATGAACGAAATTATAATCTTAAAATTAGGTCAAAAATACCGTTTAAACAGAATAATATTTGCCAAATAGGCATTAGCGCAAATACACGCTTTTTGACTTTTTTATATTACTCAAAATTTAATATTTTTTTTCCTTACTAGTGATTTTACGCCATAATACTTTCAAATGACCCACAAATACAAACTACCTTTGCCCTATGGACTTCACTAATCTCGACTTTGGCTATCGCTCCGCAGAAAAAATACTCAATGGCCTCTCTCTTCAGTTAGTACCCGGTGAGAAACATGGCATTTTGGGGGTAAATGGTGCGGGCAAAACAACCTTGTTCCGTTTACTGTCGGGCCAAATGAAGCCCAATGCCGGTACTATAACGCACCAAGACCTCCCTTTGCGGCGCGAACAGGTATCGTTCCTCGAAGCAGAGCCATATTTCTATCCCTACATGACAGGGATGGAATACCTACGATTTATCAACGACCAACCCGACCAAATAGAACGGTGGAACTCGTTATTTGATCTTCCGCTCCCCCATTACGCGGAGGAGTATTCCACCGGTATGAAGAAAAAACTAGGGCTGATCGGCGTTTTATTACAAGAAAACAGACCATTACTTATCCTGGATGAACCGTTTAATGGCGTTGACTTTGAAAGTAACGAGATCATTATGTCCGTACTCAAACAAAATTATACATCTACCAGAACGGTATTGATCTCTTCGCATATACTACCTACACTCACCCGTATCTGCCAACGAATTAGTGTATTGCAAAACGGTTGTATAAACCGTACTTATGAACAAAGCGAATTTGGGGAATTAGAAAAAATGGTACAAATAGACGTAGATTTGAAAGTGAGTGAGGCGCTTCGCTAGTCTTTAGATGGTACTGACTGGACGTTTATTTGCAACAAGTGCCCCGAAATAGTGTTTCACTTGCTCAATTATCACAACAATACAGACGACTCCATGTCATTACACTCATTTAAAAGGGTACAACGCCTACCTATTTCCGTTGATGCAGCGTGGGATTTTTTTTCTAATCCCGATAATCTATTGGAAATAACGCCAGCATATATGCAATTCAAGGTCACTTCCGATCCCGATTTTCGCACCAAAATATACCCCGGACAAGTCATTACTTATACGGTACGCCCAGTTTTAGGTATTCCGCTGTTCTGGATGACCGAAATTACGCATGTAGCCGATAAAAAGTTTTTTGTGGATGAGCAACGTATGGGGCCGTACCAATTATGGCACCACCAACACCATTTCAAGGCCGTTCCTGGTGGCGTAGAAATGACGGATTTGGTACATTATCGCGTCCCGCTGGGCATACTCGGTGATTTTGCCAATTGGCTTTTTATCCGTAAACAATTGAATGGTATTTTTGCTTTTCGCTGGCAGTGGCTCGAAGAAAAATTTGGTAAAATGGCATAAAACTCTATTTTAGGAACGATAAAAGAATCAGCCAAAAGTGTTAACTTATTCTTTTATCGTTCCTTACAGTAATTCTACTCAATAACCAAGCCGCCAAAACGGCAAACACCGTTTCAGTTGCCATCCATTGCATTGCAAAGGCACTTGGCATACCGTCTAAAATAATACTCATTAACCTGCCGACCGCAAAACCTCCGGTATAAAGCAATGCCAAAGTAAGCCCCATACTTTGTTGGCGAAAAGCAGCGTAAAGCCAAAATAACCCAAATGCAAGATTTACGCCTCCATATAACGCACGTACAGAATTGCGGGCAGTTAGATTACCCAATTGAACTTGTACATTGTCAAAAATAGTTTGCGGATCCAGTATGGCCTGCACAGCAATGTTTAAGGTGGCTAATGCCAATAGAATAAGAAAAATACGGATAATAAGTGGTGTGTTTTTCATAAAAATGTGACTTTTGTTAAATAATACTGCAAAAGTCGGGAGTGAAAAACACGTAAAACTTGACCGCGATCAAGATTTATTTCTAATGCGGCTCAGGGTCTCTGGTTGTATCCGCAAATAAGTAGCGATATAACGAAGCGGCACCAATTGGAAGATATGGGGCGCACGCATCAGTAAATTTTCGTAGCGTTCGATCGGAGTGGTGGTATGTATTTCTATTTCACGCTCGATAATATTAGCCAAGGCTATTTCCACTGCATTTGTCCAAAAACGCGAAATACCGGGCCATTTTTCAATAGACATCCGCAAATCTGTTCTTGAAATACCACAAACATGACATTTCGAGAGGGCTTGTATCGAAAATGCAGAGGGTTGCTGGCGAATATACGACGGAAATGAGCATACGATATTATTGGTATAGGCAAATCCTACACAAATTTCCTCCGTCTCCGTTGGGTAATAAAGTCGTAATACTCCTTCGTTGATGAACCAAACATGCTGTTCTATTTTTCCCGGTGCGCAAAGGAAATCGCCACGACTGAGTACTTTTGTTTTCTGCCATAAAAGCGCAAATGCTAACGCTTCTTCTGGTGCAATACCGGGTTGTTGTGCTAAAAAATCGGATATGCCAATAGAATAATCATAGACTTGTTTCATCCTCTTGCACTTAATTTGGTAACGATATTTTTCCCATCGACACTAACGGAATGCCGCCCAATACCATCCCTGCTTGCATCGTACCTGCCACACATTCATTGGCCAGCATCGCAAAAAGTACGGCTTCTTTGGCATCGCCCGGAATACCAATTTCTGCCATATCTTTTATAACCCATTTGGGCAATAATTCTTTTAAGTAATTGATAACAAAAGGGTTATGTGCCCCACCACCGCTAACATATATCGCGCCTACTAGCCCGCCAGTTGCTCGCAGGATAGCCTCCGCCACCGTCTCTGCGGTCAATGTTGCCAATGAAGCCATAATATTGTACGGATTATGCGCTGGTGTTCCTTTGGGTAATTGTGCCAGTGCGGCATCTACCCAGATAGGGCTAAATAATTCCGGGCCGATGGTTTTGGGGAAACCTGCTTCAAAAAAAGGATCGGATTTGAGCGCATCCACCAAACCGCGATCGGGTATGCCCGCCAATGCCAATTGTGCATCTTTATCAAATGGCACACCAAAATGACGTTGTGCATAAGTATCCATCAATGTATTGCCGGGGCCTGTATCGGTGGCAAAAACAGCGTCGGTATCGTCGTTGGCAGGTAACCAGGTAAAATTGGCAATACCGCCGATATTGAGTAAAATTCGATTTTCCGCAGCATTAGCAAACAAAAAATAATCGCCATACAAGGCTAATGGCGCACCTTCGCCACCGGCGGCTACGTGCTTTTGCCTAAAATCGCTGATGGTAATAATACCAGTTCGGCGCGCAATATGGTCGCCATCGCCAATTTGCAAAGTGGCATTGGGATAGTTGCTCATACCGTGCAATACCCGAGGCGCGTGGAATACCGTTTGGCCATGACTGGCAATGAGGTCAATATCCTCCGCATTACAATTCCATGTCCGCAAACAATCATTAATAATGGTGGCGTGCCGCTCTGCAATAATGGCATTTAGGAGGGTAAGGTGCTGGAAATCAATCTCTTTTTTGGCAAACACACGCCTTATTTCAGCCTTAAACGCCTCGTCGTAAGGGGCTGTGTGAAATGCTTTTAGGGTAATTTGCGCCTGTTTACCGCAGCCATTTACTTCGCACCAAGCCACATCAAGGCCATCGAGTGAAGTACCCGACATGAGGCCGATGATTTGACGGGTAGGCTTTTGGGCTATTTGATACAGGTGGTGAATATCGCTGAGCATGGGTAAATAAGGAATGAGAATTAAATAAAGGTACAGATTTGGGGAGACGATTTTGTCACTATTAAGGCATGAAGAGGGCGTTTAGTGGCGCTAAACAACCGATGAATAACGAAAAGAGGGGCAAAATAAGGCCGTCAAATTTGTGCCTTTATTTAATTCTCATTCCTAAGGTTGATTACGGTTGTTTTTTATCCTTTTCCATCCGATAGTTACAACCTATATAAAATTCTCTTCCACGGGTAGGCCCCCAAGCAAATGCTGGATCAAAACCCACTGAAAAGGGTTGTTCCCAACCTAAAATAGGGCGTTTTTGTCTAAAATCTAAAAGATTTTCGCAGCCTGCAAAAAAGGCAAAACGCTTCAAATTCAGACGCGCTTGTACACTTGCCATCGTATAGGGCTGCGAGTAATCGGGTCTGCGGAGGGCTTCGGGATTCAGTCGGGTATCGGGTAGTCGTTGTTTTGCGTACCAGTGGATATTGGTATCAAATTGCCAGCGTTCGTTGGGTGTCCGAACGGTTGCTACACCAAGTACTTTATGACGGGGATTAAAAGGAAGTAGCATTTTTTTGCCGTTTTCTACGCGGTAAACATCCAAAAAATTATAGGCTGCCCGCAATTCTACAAGGCGTTTCCAAGCAGCACTGAATTCCATTTGAAACCCATTACTGATGGATTTTCCCATAAAATTGGCCAAAATAGCTTGTTCCGGTGCTGTATCGTAATCGGGGAAAAACTGATTTTGGAACCGTGTATGGTAGAGATCGCCCGTAACCGTAAAGTTGAATTGCTGAAATTTGAACCTTTGGGTGGCATTTACGCCCATATTCCAAGATTTTTCGGGTTGTAGTGTTTCCATAAATACTAAATCGCGGTTGCCTGTGAGTAGCCCAATGTTTTCGGAAAACAAATTTACCGTACGCCACCCCGAGCCAATACTACCCCGAATATCGAGATTGGTAGAAGGTGAAAAACGCAGCATCGTACGCGGTGTTACATGCCAGCCAAAGGTATTGTGCTGATCGGCGCGCAGGCCAGTAATCCATACCCAACGGCCATCTTTAAAATGAAAGGTGTTTTCGGCAAAAAGACCTGGAATTTGCTCTTTTTTGAGGTAATTACCGCCATAATTGCGCTTCAAAGTATCCGCTGGGGCAAACCGAATCGTTTCGTCCAAATTGAAATGGCGATAACTCAATCCCGTTTTGAGTTCGTGTAGGTGCTTTTTGCCCCAATACAATTCGTATTGCAAATTGGCGTAAGCATAGCGTTGATTGGCTTGGTAACGGGTCAGGCCAAACCACGATTGTTGGTCTTGGGCGACAAAAGACGAGAGCAAAGCAATCTTTTGGTTCTCATTCCACCGCCAACCAATTTTAGTACTTATTTCGGGTTGGAAAAAACGCACTACTTGTCCATAATTCCGCATTGTACCCGTATCTTGTGGGTAATTGAAGGTTTTTTGCCCCCCAATCCGCTGTTCCTGCACCATCCTACCCGCCACAAATGCGCTGAATCCTTTTTCGTTTTCCTTTCTAAATCGCCATTTATTATAAACGGAATAACGCGTTAGCAATGGCAAATCAAGGAAATTATCGTTATCGCGGTCCCAACGGCCACCCGGTAGAGAAGCATGGACAGCCAAATAATTAGTATATTTTTTTTTATTGGTTGCCATGGCCGCGTTCAAATGCTTTTCGCCAAAGCTATTGACCAAAATATCAGTGGTAAATGGTTCTGCGCTGCCACCTTCCCGTGGAAATACGGTAATTTGGCCTACCATGGATTCGTAGCCTTGCAATACGGAATTAGCGCCTTTCACCACCCAAATATTATCGAGCATGCTGCCCGGAATCGTACCTGTGCCATAGGTATAAGTTAACCCTTGTATGGTAGGCAGTCCATCTATCAGTATTTGGTTATATACACCACTCAAGCCGAGGATACGCAGTTCTTTGGCATTGGTCAGGACATTAGTAGTGGTGGGTTGTACGGTACTTTGGGTCTCAAAACAACCTGCCAGATCACAACAGGCCGCTTTTCGTAGTTCGGTTCGGTTAATCATCTCTGTTTTGATGGGTTGTAACACGGAAACAAAGGCCCCCGAACGTTCGTCCATTATCGTCACTTCTTGTAAGGTCACTTGGGCAGCCACTTGGAATGTCCAATAACTGCTCAGGTCATCCACAAAAAAAGTATCGCGTACAAGCCCAAATATCGCCACCAATTTGAGCTGTTTTATGCTGGTATCGGCGGGCAATGGGAGCGCAAACTCTCCTTCTTGGTTGGTGGCTGCACCTATACTTGTGCCTGCCCATACCACCACAGCATCGGGGAGGGGCGTATCTTTCATATCCGTTACTTGTCCGTAGAGGTATTGCGCCGAAAGGATAGGAGCAGATAGTGCCAATGCAACTACTACAAGAAGGCATTGAAACGCTGTGTTGAAAAGCGAATCAACGCTTTTTTTTACTTGAAACATTGAAAACGAACGAAGGATAAGCATAAGTTGCATTATTTTTATGACTATGACTAAAAGAACCGCCTTTGTCGCATAAACCAATATAATCCGCCTGTTAATGCGAATGTAAACGCTACAGTTAACCAAAATGCCCACGGTTTGTCGGGCATACCATTGGCAATATTCATCCCAAAAAAGGAGGAAATAAGGGTAGGCACCATGAGTACAACGGTGATAATGGTGAGCCTGTGAATGACTTCATTCAGGTTATTGGAAATAATGCTTGAGTAGGCATCCATGGTGCCGTTGAGGATATTGGTATATACATTGGCCATAGACAAGGCCTGCGAATTGTCGATAATAATGTCTTCAAACAATTCCGTAAGGTCTTCGTCGCCGTTGATATGCAGGAAATCGGTGCGTTTTACCTTCATTTTGAGTAATTCATTGGCATTCAAGGAATTGACAAAATACACCAAACTTTTTTCGATACTGAGCAACTGCTTTAATTCGCGGTTGCGGCTGCTGTTCATGAGTTCGCGCTCGATCCGGTTACGGCGCAGGTTCAGTTTTTTGAGGCAGGACAAAAAGCGATATACGTTTTGCTCTAAGATTTGGAGTACAAATCGTTTTTCGTCGGTGGGATCAAAATTGCGGACTTTATTCTCAATAAATGTCTCAATAACCGGTGTTTCGATGGCCGAAACGGTGATCACATGCTCAATGGTGAGTACAATACCAATGGGCACAGTAATATAAATGGCTTCGTTATTGCCTTCTTCTTGTACTTCTTTATTGAGTACGGGGGTATTGATCAGAATAAAGCGTATATCCTCATCGCGCTCGTAGCGTGCGCGTTCGTCGAGGTCGAGGGAGTCCGTGAGGAAAACAGGATCGAATGCCATTTGACGGGCAAAATCATCCAGCTCATCCGGACCAAAGGGTGGGGTAAGATTAATCCAGCAGCCGGGTTCTGGCTCCTGAAGTTCGACTAAGCGTCTTTTTTCGCGTGCGTAATACCGAATCACCGTCCATGCTTGCGTGTTTTGTGAATATTGCGGCAAAGATAGACTAAAAACGTAGAGCGGGTAGTTAAGGAACGAGAAAATAAGAAATTCGCTTTATTTTTGCGCTAAACGCATATTACTCCACCAACACTTATACATCCTTGAAAAATGACTAGACGCGCCTTGCCTTCTGATTTTGATTATTTCTATTATCTGTATTTTCATCCGGCCATCCAGCCGTATCTGCTGTATGAGTCGATGACAAAAGCGGCCTTTCAACCAGTTTTTGACGATTTACAAACGAAAAACTTGATTTATGTATTTGAACAGGATGGCCAACCAGCAGGCATGTTCAAGTTGATGCCGCTCACCTACCGCACCGATCATATTGCCTACCTCGGAGGTGTAGCCATTGATCCTGCCTGTATGGGCAAAGGATTGGGACAGACCATGCTGAAAGAAATTCTCGACTTGGGCAGAGAACGAGGTTTGCTCCGAATAGAATTGAGTACAGCCACCATTAATGAGCGCGCCATCCGGTTGTACGAAAAAATGGGGTTTGAGAAAGAAGGTATTTTACGCAAATATACCTACCTCAAAAGCGAAGATCGGTTTTTGGATGAGGTATTGATGGCGGTACTTTTGTAATAGGTACTGCAAAAAAGACAAAAAAATACCACAATAGCATATCTCATACCACTGAAACGCTATTGTGGTGTTTCTATTATTGCCCCCAAAATAACTGGCTTTGAGGGTAATAAGTACTTAACATGCACTTATGCCTACAAAAGACGGGAAAATACACTAAACCTGCTTACCAACGCACCAACGCCGCGCCCCAAGTAAATCCAGCCCCAAAAGCCGCCAAACACACCAAATCACCTGGCTTTATTTTCCCTGCTTCCCAAGCCTCGCACAAGGCAATAGGAACTGATGCCGCCGTGGTATTGCCATATTTTTGGATATTATTCCACACCTTATCATCGCTCAAGCGCAATGTTTTTTGCACAAATTGGCTAATACGCAAATTGGCTTGATGCGGGATCAGCATATCGATATCTGTTGTTTCGAGCCCTACCTCGGCCAAGGCTTCTTTAATCACTTCTGGGAATTTCTGAACGGCCATTTTAAAAACAAATTGACCTTCCATATTAGGAAATTGTTGGCCATTGTCCATCATGTGTTGAGTCATAAAAATTTCCCCATAAGTATCGGGTGAAGGATAGCCAAAATCAGTGTCCTCTCCTGCTTTTTTAGCATGGTAGCCACCGTGGCTTCCTGGATTGATAAAAGCAAGCTTCTCGGCATAAGTACCATCGGAATGCAATTTGGTGGTCAAAATTCCTTGCTCGGGGTTATCGGTAGGTTGGATCACCGCCGCACCTGCGCCATCGCCAAAAATGACGGTTACATTGCGGCCACGGGAAGAAAAATCCAAACCCATGGAGTGCATTTCAGAACCCACCAACAACACATTTTTGTACATGCCAGTGCGTACAAATTGGTCGGCAATCGAAAGCCCATACAAGAACCCACTGCATTGATTTCGAATATCCAAAGCCGCCGCTTCTTTGTGTGTAATACCCAATTCGCGCTGCAACAATACGCCGCAACCAGGAAAATAGTAATCGGGGCTTAACGTGGCAAATATGATAAAATCAATATCTTCGACTCCAATACCTGCGCGTTCGCATGCTATACGCGTGGCATGCGCCGCCATAGTAGTCGTGGTTTCTTCGTGTTTTTTGCCATAACGACGCTGCTGGATGCCTGTGCGCTCTTGGATCCATTCATCGCTGGTGTCCATAAAAGAGGCTAATTCATCATTAGTAACAATTCTTTCGGGGACGTAGTGGCCGATACCGGCAATTTTGCTGCGAAACATAATTTTAGATGGTTGGATAAAAATGTGGTGGTGGATGGTTGGGTTAACTGTATTTCAAAACGAGTGCTTTTAATCCAGGTGCAGTCATAACACCTGCTTGTCGCCATAATTCCTTACCGTCTTTGAACAATGCCAAAGTAGGCACACCCATTACTTTTTGTGCTACGGCGAGGTCTGTATTTTTGTCCACATCAATTTTGATGATGCGGATTTGTTCGCCCATTTCATCTTTCAGGGTTTCCAAAGCAGGCATCATTGCCTTGCAAGGACCGCACCAAGTGGCGAAAAAATCGACCAGTGTCAGCGTGGGTTCGTTGATAATTTGCTCAAAAGTCATGATAATAATATTGTTTCTAAGCGGATACCGCGTGATCCTTTTATTAACAACATGGTATGCGTAAAGTTTTGGGTGTTTAACCATACTTTTACCGCAGCCGCATCGGGGAAATAAAGGGCTTTATATTTTGTGGGGTGAACTGCCTCAAATTCTTTACCCACGACCACTACAGTATCCAGTTTTAACCGTTGTGCCCTGCGCAAGATGGCTTGGTGCTCTTTGGCACTTTCTGTTCCTAGTTCCAGCATATCGCCAAGTATCGCCACTTTGTGTTGGGCATCCATTGCTGCAAAACTATCCAAAGCGGCTTCCATGCTCGAAGGGTTGGCATTATAAGCATCGAGGATAATGGTATTACTGTCCTTTTCGATGATTTGTGAGCGGTTATTGGTAGGAATATAAGCCTCAATCGCTGCTTTTATCTTTAGGGCGGGTACTTTGAAATACATACCTAAAGCAATGGCCGACATGATATTATTAAAATTGTGGCGACCAAATAATTTGCTTTGCAACTGTATGGGTTTATTGTTTTCGCCCACAAAAGCCACCTCGACAAAAGGCGTTTGGCGCAGCAATTGTACTTCCACGAAGGTCGCTTGCAATTCATGCAAAGCATCCGAAGCCGCGTAAGTTAACTTGCGTTTATTGGATCGAGCCATCGTGGTGAGGTATTTCTCGGAGGCATTTACAAAGGCGCAACCTCCCGAACGTGCGAGGTATCGGAACAGTTCTCCTTCGGCTTTTTTTACACCTTCGAGCGACCCAAAACCCTCTAAATGTTCTTTACCAATATTGGTGATAAGGCCGTGGGTAGGTTCGGCAATTTGGCACAACTCATCAATTTCGCCTGGGTGATTAGCACCCATTTCAATCACCGCTACTTCTGTATCTTTGGGCATGGCGAGCAAGGTAAGCGGCACACCGATATGGTTATTAAAATTACCTTTGGTGAAATGACAGGGATAATGGCTACTCAAAATAGCCGCAATAAGTTCTTTGGTCGTCGTTTTGCCGTTAGAACCGCCAATACCGATAACTGGGATTTGGATGGCGCGCCGGTGGTGTCTCGCTAAATGCTGTAAGGCTGTTAAGGCATTTTCAACGAGTAATATGCCCTGTTTGTTGGCCAAAGAGGGATCGTCCACTACGGCGTATGCAGCACCGTCCGTTAAGGCTTTTTCGGCGTATTGGTTACCGTCAAATTTTTCACCTTTCAGGGCAAAAAACAAACATCCGCTGGCAATTTGGCGGGAATCGGTACATATTACCGGGTGTGCTAAATAATATTCGTAAAGTGTCTCTATGGATACCATGATACGCGATTGAGCATTGAGGAACGACAAAACAACAGCCTGAAATACTTAACTGCTTATCTGCTTGTTCCCGAGGCGGGCAAAAGTAGTAAAAAACTATTATAAAGGGCGATAAAACAACAAGTTCTCTTTTTGGTTGATTTTTTTCTCTTCTATGCTGCTTCGACAGGCTCAGCATAAATTCGGCAGGCTCAGCATAAATTCGACAGGCTCAGCATAAATTCGGCAGGCTCAGCATAAATTCGGCAGGCTCAGCATAAATTTAGCCGATCCAACATCCGCTACGTGCTTGGTTATTCTAAAAATTTCATTAGAATCCACGTCATCAGGAATAAATCGACTTCTTCTTGAGCTACCTTTGTAAGTCACTTAGCATATTTTAAACTAGGTTTCTACTTTTATGACGGTACAACAAACACTCAGATGCTGCGCCATGCTTTTCGCAATGGTGCCAGTTTTAGTTAAAGCCCAATCGCCTACGGATGGGCTTTTGATGAAAAAACGCGAATTATGTAACCTCGTCCAATACAACCATAGTAATTGGTCGGAATATTGGGAAGGCACCAACAAACGCAGCAATAGCAACCTTGGCACAGTGACCAATCAAAATGTGATGCTGATGAGTGCTTATGGTATTACCAATAAACTCAACGCGCTCGTTGCGCTTCCGTGGGTACGCACCAGTTCGGATGTGAGTTACCTGCAAGGCCAACGCGGTATCCAAGACCTATCGCTTTGGCTCAAATGGCAGCCCTATCAAATCAAAATGGGCAGCAATGAACTGCGCTTCCAAACAACAGGCGGGGTCTCTACACCAGCCTCTAATTATTTCACTGATTTTTTACCATTTAGTATTGGTCTAAAATGCAGAACCGCCTCTTTAAGGGCAATTGCGCATTTCACCACAGGTATGGGTATCTACGCTACGGCACAGGCAGGACATACTTGGCGCTCGCATGTACACCTCAACCGCGACGCTTATTTGTACCACAACGAATTGATCTATTCCAATGAAGTACCCGTTCCCAATTGGTTTGATGCCACTGTGCGCCTTGGTATTTTAAAACCCAAATTTCAAATCGAACTCTGGGGAGATCGGTCAACTGGCCTCAGCGGCGATGATATCCGCTACAACGATGGCCCAATGTTGACCAATAAAATGCAGGCTACATCGGTAGGTGCTTGGGCTAAATATTGGATAATCAAACAATTAGCGGTTTCTGTTGGCGGATCATCCGTCTTGAATGGCCGCAACATTGGTCAATCCACAGGATGGAATGCCGGTATCTTCTATTTAGTCGATTTTAATAAAAAAACATCCAATTAATCGCCCTCTAACTACTTTTAAAATATGAACAATATCAACATACGCACATTTTTTTTCGCTGGACTTATCTTGTTCAGTGCCTGTAACAAAACACCGGAAGCACTTATAAACCCACCCTATGCAGAGACCTCCTTGGACAATAACGGAGGTAATTGGAAAACAATCCTTCTTACCAATAGCAGTGAAATAAATGTACCTACGCCAGTTGCAGCTGGATCCGATCAGTACCAAAGCGAAATTTCAGCACTGAAAGCAACCATGAGCACTGCTTCCGACGAAAATAAGGAAGCAGTGCAATATTGGGGCGCAAATGGTGTTGTTCGTTGGCACGAAATTGCCCGTGAATTGGCAGCCAATTACAACGCTGCTCCTAACTATAACGCTGATGGCACCTACCCCGTACCAGATGCCAATAACCCAACGGCTTACCCACGATTCCCATTTGCCAATCCGCCGTATGCGTCCCGTGCTTTTGCCCTTTTGGCAGTAGCGCAATACGACGCATTGGTGACTGCTTGGAAAGCAAAATTTGCCCATAATCGACTTGCGCCGTACAAAAACGACATATCCATTCAGCCATTGTTACCCACAAATGACTTGCCTTCGTACCCATCCGAAGATGCTGTGGTAGCCGCTGCTTCACGCGAGGTATTGAAGTTTTTGTTCCCTGGCGAAAAGCCTTATTTGGATGAATTATCCACCGAGCACAAAAACACCCGTCTTTGGGGTGGTATGAATGTTCAAAGTGATGTTGATGCGGGCGATTCACTGGGCGTTGCTGTTGCGAAGCGTATTATTGCTTATGCTAAAACCGATCGAATGGGAGCAGCCAATAAGCAAACCGATTTTCCGCTCCTTCAAGCCGATGCTACGAGCCGAGGTATTACCTCCCAATGGCGCAGCCTCGAAATACCTGCTCGTCCGCCGCTATTACCGTTCTTTGGAAATGTAAAACCTTGGAATTTCAGCGATTCTACGAAAGTAGCTATTCGTCCGCCTGCTCCGCCGTTGCCCGGATCAGCCGAGTATGAAGCAGATTTAGCCGAAATGCGCGATCTTGCCAAAAACAGGACGACCGAGCAGTACCGTATTGCAGCCTATTGGGCCGATGGAACTGGTACTTACACCCCACCGGGCCATTGGAACCGCAAAGCAACCGAATATATTTACGAAAAACAGTTGAACGAAATACGAAGCGCTCGTGTAATGGCCTTACTCACCACAGCCATTCAAGATGCCGGTATCGCATGCTGGGATACCAAATATTACTACCTCGGCCAACGACCAACCGATGTTTCTGCTAGTATTAAAACAGCAACGGGTATTCCAAATTTCCCTGGCTATATATCTGGCCACTCCACCTTCTCTGGCGCTGCCGCGGAAGTATTAGCGTTCATATTCCCCGATAAGGCCGCAGAGGTACGCAATATGGCGCTAGAAGCATCCGAATCCCGTATTTATGGCTGTATCCATTTCCGGGTGGACTGCGAAGTAGGCTTAGAATTCGGGAAACGCATCGGTGGATTTGCGGTGAACCGTGGAAGAAATGATGGTGCACAGTAGAGCGTTCTTTTTTTCACCACAGTAGTGTTGATTTTTTTTCACCACAAAAGGTGCACAAGAGTACACATAAGCGTAGCGTGTTCTTTTTTCACCACAATAGAACACAAAGTCCACAAAGACGTAGATTGGACGCTTCGCTTTGTGTCCTTTTGTTCACTTTTGTGGTAGATAAGTGTACGCTACGTTTATATATGCTTTTTAGTAGTAGAAAACAATACCTTTGTGGTGTAATGCACCCAATATTTGAGCAAATACGCGAAATGGCCTTATATGGCTCAAATCGTACAGCCACCCACCCCGAATTGCCGGAGTGGGTGGCTGCTATTTCAACAGAGGATGCCACAACGCAATTATTACACACGATAGCCCTACTTTCCACCGCTCAAAAAGCAGGACAGCGCATCCTTCCTACTACGGATTTACCCCAGCCCGTGCTGATCGAAGAATCCTTGCCTTATTGCAATACTACTGCCGTCCAATTATGGCACGATATTGTAGAACTGGAGAGTAAATACCCCGTCTTTGAACAACGCTGGCTTCAATTGTGCGCACAACGAAATCAAGTCATTGCGCCCGAAATTATTACGAGTGTACTGGCATTAGGCGCAACAAAAAAAATGGCGCATTTACGCCCATATATTGCTCAGGTAATAGGAAAGAGAGGCTTATGGATAGCGGCGCAATACGCTAAATGGCAATATGCATTAACACCAGATTACTACCAAATTTGGCAAGAAGGCAAACCCGCCGAAAGACTAGAAATACTACGCAGGTTGCGTATCGAAAACCCTGAACTCGGCCGTACACTGGTAGAAAAGACTTGGGATAAAGAAAGTGCTGCCGACCGCAAGAAAATGATCGAAGTGTTCAAACTGGGTATTACACCCGATGATGAATCGTTTTTTGCTACAAAACTAGATGAATTAGCACAAAAATCACCCAGCGGAAAAGCAGTAGTACAAGACACTAAACGCTTATTAGTTCAGTATTTGCTCTCCATCGAAAACAGTGCTTTACGCCAGCAATGGACTGACTTACTTTCCAAATATTTTATCAATAATGCGGTGCATTTGCCCGGTACCGATGATGATTGTTTCCACCCCGCCTGGCTGGTCTTTCAAAACGGATTTACCCCAAAAAAAGACATCGCAGACTGGTGGTTAGAGATATTGAACATAATGCCTCCGGCGGTTTGGCCAATTGCAAGTGGTTTGTCGCCCGAACTATCCCTCGCCGCTATCCAAAATGGCAAATATGGTGCTACCATTCAAAAGACCAATATCCAAGATGCGCTGATCAACGCTACTTTGTACTATTCTGACCCTAATTGGGCCGCTATTTTATTACACACGGGCACCAATTTGCAATTCATTGAACTGCTAGCACATTGCTCCACTGCACACCGCGAGGCCGTTTTGATGGATGCAAAAATGTCGCCAGCCGTCCTAAATTTGGTGTGGAGTAGCACCGCCATTCAGTTCAACTGGTCTTTGAAATTTAGCGAATGGGCACTGCGCGAACTATTCCAAAGTTGGATGGGATACTATTTCAGTAAAGTGCAACAAATCATGCCTTTGGATGTGTTCTTGCATCCGCAAACCCGCCCCACCGAACTCCCCACCCTCTACGATAGCCCCGATAAACGCGATAAATGGCTACAAGTCATTGCGCCAGAACTCGAAAAAGCCTTAGTCCTGAAACGGATATTTGGGCATTATGCGGATTAAAATCCGAACATTCCTTACCTTTGCGTTGCCGCCTGCATTACAAACGGGGTCGTGGCACAATTTTATGGGTAAACATTTATACAACCGCGTCAATCGACAGGAGCTCAAAGAACAGCTCCAACGCAGCACAGAAGTGCGCACCACACTTTCCTTTTACAAATATATCCAACTAGAAGATCCAAAGCAATTTCGGGATGACCTATACGCTGGTCTTGCCGAAGTAGGCACTCTTGGGCGTATTTATGTGGCTAAAGAAGGTATTAATGCCCAACTTTCGGTACCAGAGCATCAATTTGAAGCATTTAAGGAAATTCTCCATCGTTGGGAATTTTTTAAAGGGATGCGCCTCAATATTGCGGTGGACGATGATGGAAAATCATTTTTTGCTTTAATTATCAAAGTGCGCGACAAAATAGTGGCCGATGGTATCGACGATCCTAATTTTAACCCTTCTAATACAGGTCAACACCTTAACGCCAGCGCATTTAACGCATTAACCAGCCAACCCGATACCATTTTGGTCGATATGCGCAACCACTACGAAAGCGAAGTGGGGCATTTCCAAAATGCTATTACGCCAGATGTGGCCACATTCCGCGAGGAATTGCCTATGGTGGCGGAATTATTGGAAGCACATAAGGATAAAAATATTGTAATGTACTGTACGGGCGGTATTCGGTGCGAAAAGGCGAGTGCTTATATGAAATACCGTGGTTTCGATCATGTATTCCAACTGGAAGGCGGTATTATTGAGTATGCCCGTCAGGTAAAATCGCAGGGATTGGAGAATAAATTTGTGGGCAAAAACTTTGTCTTTGACGAACGGCTCGGTGAACGCATCAGTGAAGCCGTCATTGCGCAATGCCACCAATGCGGCAAGCCCAATGACGACCATACTAATTGCCTCAACAGCAATTGCCATATTCTGTTTATCCAATGCCCCGAGTGTCGCGAAAAATACGAAGGATGCTGCTCCGATAAATGTATGGAATTCAACAAATTACCAGCCGAAGAGCGCGCACTCAAAGCCGTCACGATGGTATTTAACGGGACAAAATTTGGGAAAGGCGTTTATAAGGCTTGGCGAAAAGCATCGGAAAATCTTATTCCTTAGGAATCCTCATTCCTTTATCACCTGCATCAAACGAATCGGTACATTCGCGGCCAAAAGCCCCTCTTTCATCATAATACGTTGACCAGGATCACTGATCAGGAAATTGGCTAAACCCAGCCCAAGACCTGCGCGCGCCTGACAATTGACGATATACATAGAGCGGCGGAACGGATACAGTTTATTGGCCAAATACGCTTGGTACGGGCCATAAGATTCTGCTCCGGCTTTTTGGGCAACATCGACCAGCATTATATCTTTCAGGAATGATTGCACGCCTTTGTCGTCGCTGTCCGATATCCAATTGGCACCAATGATACCAAAAGCACCTTTGTTTTTGGAAACATAAGCGATTACCTCTTCGTTTTTCTTTAACGCAGAAGCATTAGCGGGCAATGGCACACCACCGCCAATACTATCGCGGCAATAGCGAACATTGGCGGAATTGGCGTTGTCAAATACCAAATTAATAGCACCGCAGGTTGATTTTGGGTTAATTTGGTTCCATTTCGTCACTTTCCCTGTGACAATATCCCTGATTTGATCGACCGTAAGCACAGAATCCCTATTGCTTGGGTTTGTGATAAAGGCAACCGCATCATGCGCTACCAAGTTTTCGCGAGGGGTAAATCCTTTACTTTTGAAATAGGCTACTTCCTCTGGTTTTAGGCTGCGTGGAATAATAATTACCTCAATGGAATCATTGAGCAAAGCACGGACAGCATCGCCCTCTGCCACGTATTTGGCATCGAAATGCGCCATGCTGTACAGGGAACTAAATACCTCCAGTACACTAGTGATAACGGGTTGGTAGCCTTCTTCCACCATGAGTTTGACATTGCCTTTAGTGGGCGTATCTACTACTGTGCCGTCGGCTCGTTTTTGTTCACAGGAAACGAGCATGAGGCAAAAGACGAATAAAGTGATTATATTTTTCATAATTGATCGAAATAATAGAGATTATGTGATTTTATTTTTGTGAAGGCCGGAAGTAGAGATTTTTGTTCCCAGCAATGCGCTTTTTGCAGCCATAATGGGGTAATTACGGCGAAAAAAGGAAAGAAGACGGGGGCGAAAAGATCAATTCTGGCCTCAAAAATAAAGTCATATAATCTCTTATGAGTAATTGTACAACGTACCGTGATTATGGTGCAATTTATAGGTAACAATACAAACCCTGGTGTGATAAAAGTCTATTACTTTGATGATATTTATTCCGATACTTTACTATCAGCATAAATGCGCCAGCCACGGTATAGGCCATAAACAATCAAAAGTGTACCAAATACTGTTCGGAACTGATCTGGTATTTTCTGTAAAAAAGTGGGAATGAATAGAATAGCACTTCCTAGACTAAGGTAAAAAAGTGTCATCACTCCACCTACAATTAACAACGGCAAACGTACATGTTTGCGGATACGATCATCTGATGCCATAAATTTATTTTTTTTGAATCGAGTAAAATACTTAGCTAAGGTATGTATAAGGAATGAGATTTAAATAAAGGTATCAATTTAGCGGCCTTATTTTGCCACTCTTTTCGTTATTCATCGGTTGCTGAGTAACCACTAAGCGCCCTCTTCATGCCTCAATAGTGACAAAATCGTCTCCCCAAATCTGTACCTTTATTTAAATCCCATTTCCTAAGATGCGTGGTATAGAGGAATTGGTGTGATGAAAATGATATAGAAAAGAGAAGAACATCATATTCATCCAATGCAAGATAACACACCATTAAAAAAACAGGGCCGACCCACCTTAAGTGAACCGACCCTGTAAGTACCTATACTAAGAATATAAAAGTATTATTGAACGTCCCAAAAGACACGATCAAATACTGTTTTGTTTAAGTATGGCTGAGCATTAGCATTATTATACACGCGCTCATCCTGTGCAAGCGGCCAGCGACGTGGCATTTGAGTTTGACCTACTGACAATGGCCAGTTGGGCAAACCAGTACGACGCCAATCGTTGTAAGCCTCAGGTGAAGTATAAAGTGCAAGATACTTCTGTGTCATAATTTTCTCTAATGTAATAGAGGTTTCTGTTTCAGAAGCATTAGCATCAGTATAAGTGGTGCTAGGCGTTCCAAACATATCTAAAGAAGCCTTAACGCCATCATTAAACGCAGTAGCAGCGCGTAATTTATTGCCAGTTTGGAATGCACATTCTGCTTCAATAAATTTAACTTCTGGATAAGTTAAATAGTAAACTGGAGAGTTTACAGAACCAAAAAAAGTACCAAATCCACTTGCAGCAACACCTTCTGCTGGTACACCTGCGGTAGCACCTGTATAATCACCATTTTTCAAAGCAGCAAAAACTGGGAGGCGAGGATCATTAAGCGACTTAAGCAAATTAACTAAATAACCGCCCATTACTACGTCTCCTGTCCTTTGGTCTCCAAATTGAAACCAAGGATTAGCAGAGGTGGCACCATCACCAAAAACAATTCCTGCATTATCGGAATTATCGGCCAAAGCACCAGCATCCAAAGTACTAAGAACTGTTGCATAGCTACTAGAATTTGCTTTAGTAAAGCGCAATTGTAAACGTGCTTTTGCAGAACGTGCCAATTTTGTCCACTTCGTCAAATTACCAGCATATACAAAATCATCACTTTTAGGTGATAAAACAGAACTAGGTTCTTGCAAATCTTTTATCGCTTCGTCTAATAATGCAATCATTTGTGGGTACAAATCAGACCCTTTATCAAATGCAGGTTGGATATTTTTATCGTACTGTAGTGCTTGACTGTACGGAATATCATCCCACATATCTACCATTTGAGCCACGTTGAGCGCAATTAAAACCTTTGCTACGCCTCCATAGTGAGGAGATCTTCCCTCTGCGGCTTTTTCAGTAATAAACTTTAAATTAGAAAGTACATTACCGTACAAACCGTTCCAAAGATTATTGACATCGCTCTCGGTCATCCGATAGGCATCATACGCAAGGTGCTGGCGATCAGCACCCATGTGGTACTGTGTCCAGATAGAAATATACCTACCCATATCACCACCTAAGTGATAAGCATAAGCCACTTCTGCGGTTGGCAACAATTGAGGCATACCCGCGTCAGAAGGGTTGTTTGGATCAACATTTAAGTCGTAATCCAAAAAATTGCATGCAGGTGCCATTGACAATAAAGCAACAGCAAATGCGCTATATATAAATTTTTTCATTATTGTAATATCGTTTTAATTAGAATTTAACATTAAGGCCTACACTATAGCTTTTTGTATTAGGCATATTGAAATAGTCAAGACCCTGTGCGTTTGTAGCACCTGTCAGGTTAGTTTCAGGGTCAACACCTTCATAAGGCGTTCTTAACCAAAGGTTACGACCACTAAGGCTAATAGAGGCATTTTGAATACGTGCATTTTGCATCCATTTTTGAGGCAGTGCCCAAGAAATGCTCACATCGCGTAAACGTACCCAGCTAGCATCTTCAATGAAATCTTCTGTGTTATTACCAAAGAAACCATTCGCATCACCTGTGCGCAACCAGCTTTCACCTAAGGTTACTGATTTAGAGTTTGCACCTTCTGTACGTGGGATATTAGGCGTTTTTGCATCGTTGTCGTGATCGTACAATACCAAATTGCCATCGGCATCATAAGAGGCTACGTTACCGGCAAAGACTTTATCCGTACCACGCAAATCAGCAGATTCCTGCGCAGTACCAAAGAAATAAAGCGCACTTTGTGTACCGTTCCAAACCACACCACCTTGTTTGATATCTAATAAGCCAGCAACTGTAAAGCCTTTATAGGTAAAGGAGTTATTAATACCTATTTGGAAATCGGGCAATGACGTATTGAATGCTTTTTCTGTAAGATCGAGGATCGGATAGCCATCAGAACCAACCACAGTAGCACCAGATGCATCTTTATAGAAACCAAATCCAAAGATAGAACCATAAGGCTGATCTACTACAGCGCGAACTGAAGCACCCGTGAAACCACCCAAAAATACTTGATCAACACCATCTGCTAATTTATCAACGCTGTTCCTGTTGCGTGTGAAATTAGTTTGGAAATCCCAAGAAAAGTTTTTCGTTTGTACTGGCGTAGCATTTAATACTAATTCAACACCTTCGTTGGTCATTTGGGCAGCGTTCAAATAAAGTGCACCTGCACCAGTAGATCCAGTAATTGGAGTTTGAATGATAATATCAAACGAACGAGATTGATAGTAACTTACGTCCAAACCAACTCGATTTTGGAAGAAACGTAAATCTGTACCTACTTCCCATTGACGGCGGCGTTCTGGTTGTAATGCACCGTTACCTAACAAAGAATTATAGTCATATCCTCCAGTTCCATTAAACGGAAACTTGATACCGTCTGTCCAGCCATCAGAAAAAGTAGCAGAACGGTACGTAGTACGTGTTGCAAATGCAGCAGTACCCAAACCTACCAAGCCGTAAGATGCGCGGACTTTACCAAAAGAGAAAATTTTAGATTTGTTTTTCATCAATTCAGAAAAAACAAAGGATGAATTTAATCCATAATAACCATAAGTCGCATTATCTTCTGGCAAAGAAGTATTACCTTCCAAGGTGTATGATGCGCCTAAATATAACATCCGGCGATATGCAAGATCAAGAATTGCAGAACCGCGCATTTGGCGTAATTCACTATTATCTGCAACGGATAAAACCGAAGAGGCATTAGAAATATCGTAAAAATTAGGAAGTACTAGGTTGTCACCTTGTACAAAAAACCGATCTAATTTGTTTGCATACATTGTTTGTGACAATGTGAACGTAGAACCTGCCCAGTTATCACCCAAATTAGGCTTAAACAAAGCTACCGCATCTGCATTAAATACGCGTGAATTGTATTGATCTAAGAATACCTGTCCTGGTGTTTTTGACGAAGATCCAATTGCAAAAAACTGCTTGCGAGCGTCATTGTAATAGTCAATAGACGGACGGTATGTCAAATCTAACCATTTTGTTGGCGAAAAGCCAATTTGAACATTAGCAATAACACGATTTACGTTGTCTTTTAATGGGTTATTGTTTACTGTCCAATACGGGTTGTCATAAATACCATAACCACGGTATGTACGCTGGCGACCATCAGGGAATGTATAAGATTCTGGGTTGTTGGCTGCATCGCTTAATCCATTAGAATTATCAAATGTGGGCGGAGTACGCAACAAACTCAACATCACACCAGAAACGTTAGAGCCTTGCTCGATACGAGTACCTCCTGAATTAATATACTGTACACCTGTTGACAAACGCCATTTTTCACTTAGTTTGGCCTCCGCATTTAAACCTAAGTTCAACTTTTTAAAGTTATTATTAGGAACAATGCCTTCTTGATCGGTATAGCCAACCGAAAAACGAAGACTACCAAATGAATTGGAAGAAGAAATACCTAAATTGTTAACAGTTGCTAAGCCTGTTTGGAAAAAATCATAAGGGTTGTAAGGTGTTACCGCTTTTCCCGTAGGATTATCTGCTTTTTTTACAATGTTACCATTTTTGTCCCAAGGGTTATTCGCTGTTCCATCATAAACTAAATCAGAAAGCAGTGGCCCCCAAGAGCCCGCAAAGCCTGTTGATGGCCCCCTGTATCCACCACCAACACCTTGTGCATACGTGCTTTGGAGTGCTGGTAATTGGCTTACTTCAGAAAACTGCAAGTTACTAGAGAAGTCAACGCTGAGTTTGTTCACACCAATTTTACCACGTTTAGTGGTGATGATGATCGCTCCGTTACCTGCAAGACTACCATAAATAGCCGTAGCAGCTGCACCTTTCAAGATATTGACGCTTTCAATCTCGTTTGGATTAATGTCAATACCGCGGTTAGAATAGGCAACAGATGCTAATGTAGCATTTCCACCTTGGTCGCTAGAGGTATTTTGTGAATTGTCGATAGGCACACCATCCACCACAATCAATGGTTGGTTGTCGCGGTCAATCGAGTTAGCACCACGAATAAGGAAAAAAGAGGATGCTCCAGCCATACCAGTAGAACCAGTAACTTGTACACCAGCAGCCTTACCTGCCAAGGCTTGTACTAGGTTGGTTTCGCCGGAACGGGCCAGTTTATCACTCTCTACTACTTGAGTAGAATAACCCAAAGAACGCTCCTCACGAGAGATACCTAACGCAGTTACCACCGTCTCGGTCAAAACAGCCGAACCTTTTAGTGTGATATTTACTACATTAGAGGCTCCAATTGAAACTTCTTGTGCATCATAACCAGTGTAACTGATCGACAGTACACTGCCTTCCGATGGTACTTGGATAGAAAATTTGCCTTCAATATTGGTTGTTGTTCCAACATTGGCGCCTTTCAAGCGGATAGATGCGCCTACTAAGGCTTCTCCATCATCGCTGACAACAGTTCCTACTATTGTCCGTTGTGCGACAGCAACAGCTGTCACCACAAACAACATGCAGAGTGTTAATAAAAAATGCTTCATACAAAATTTGATTTGGTAAGATAATAAATGAATGTTTGAGTGAAATTTTAAAAATTATAGTTGGCTGCTTAGACAAAAAAACGAATTTTTGTTCAAACAAAATACTGACGAAGGATATTTAATTTAATTTTATAGAGAAAAAGAGAACGAATTATAGGTTGTGAGGAAACATTATTTGGTTGTCTCTTATTATTAAAGACATGTCAAAGGTAGAAAATCGTTTGGTTTAATCTCAAATTTATAATAGTCAGTTTTTGAATTGATTTTAAAAATTTTATTAAAAAATTGTTAAGTATTTGATTTTCAAATACTTAACAATGTAGTTCCGCAGATAAAAAAATAGCGTTTTTTCGCCACTGACCTCAGGACAAGAGCCGTAAATACATTTTTATGGTATTAGACAACCCAAAATAAAGTGCGTCGGAAATCAATGCGTGTCCAATACTTACTTCGAGCAATTCGGGACATTCGTCCTTGAAATAACGTAGATTGTCGAGGTTTAAGTCGTGTCCCGCATTCACACCAAGCCCCATTTCACCTGCTAATTTAGCGGCTAATTTATAGGGCGCAATGGCTTTTTCGCGCCCCATTTTGTAGTCGTGGGCATAAGGCCCTGTATATAATTCAATGCGATCGGCTCCGGTCATCTTGGCACCTTCTACCATTTTGGGATCGGGATCGACAAACATGGAAACGCGAATATTTTTTTCGTGCAATGCTGCAATGATTTCTTTTAACCGACTGGCATTCGCTATGGTATCCCAACCATGATCGCTGGTCAATTGGTCGTCTGTATCAGGTACCAACGTGCATTGGTGGGGCGCATTATCCAACACAAGTTTCATAAATGCAGGATCGGGATTGCCTTCAATATTGAACTCTGTGGTAACGATAGGGAGTAGCATGGGCACATCGTCGTAGCGGATATGCCGCTGATCGGGGCGTGGGTGTACTGTAATACCTTCCGCACCAAAGGCTTCGCAATCTTTGGCCACTTGAACCAAATCGGGCAAATTGCTACCACGTGAATTGCGCAACAATGCCACTTTATTGATGTTTACACTTAATCGAGCCATAATTTAGATTTATATTTGCCGCAAAGAAACGATAAAACGATAACTTCGTTCAAAAGAAACGACCTTCCAGGGTCTTAGGAACGAAGAAACAATAACTCAATTCGATAAAATGAGCAGTTTGCCAGAAGAACATACGCCGCAACCCATAACACCACTTGATAACGAGATGGCCAAGATTCCACAGCGGAAACCCGAAATACGTGTCCGACAAGTACTTTTTCTCCTTGTTGGGCTTTGTTTCGCAGGGATTACACTCACGCTATTGGCCACCAAAATATTAGAGTATGGCCTTGGCTGGGATCTGAATATTATGACCGGACAATTACCCGAGGGTGCTCCCGATTCGGAGGTTTGGAAAATGCGCTTTGTAGCCGGATTAAACCAGATTATGGTATTTTTACTGCCATCTTTAGGCTGTATCTATGTATTCCGCAATGTACTACCTGAGTTACCCGCCGGGGTTTCCTTGCGCCGTTTTCCATATTTTAATCAATTGGCATTTTCTATTGTATTGCTGATTGCAGCTATGCCAGTGGTGTTTTATTCCTACCAAATCAACAAACTCATTCCTGTTCCACAATCGATGCAGGATGCCGCAGACCAAGCCACCGCTGCCATCAAAGTACTGATGAGAATGCCTAATATTTGGACTTTTGGAGCTAATATGCTCTTAGTTGCTGTGATTCCAGCATTTGGAGAGGAGTTGTTGTTTCGTGGTGTGGTACAACGCCAACTGATGCGCCGGATGTTACCTATTTCGGCTATTATCATTACGGGTGCGTTATTTAGCCTCATGCACTTTCAAATTGACGGCTTTCTGCCCCGTTGGATTTTAGGTATGTTATTGGGCTGGGTATATTGGCGTACAAATAATTTTTGGATACCCGTACTGCTCCATTTCTTGAATAATGGATTCCAAATACTCGCCCAATACCTGTATGGGCAAAACCTGAGTTCGGTGGATTTGTCCGAAAACGATGTTGAGGTTCCCGTTTTGGCGGCAGTGGTTGCGGTAGCGGTGCTGGTTTTGGTGGGTAGGGAAATGGGTAAAGCGTCCGAGAATGTTTAGAAAAGGAAGTTAAGTATTTGGACACAATTAATTGCATTTTGAACTTGGTCTTTTCCGCCCATCTATCCCCATTTTTTCGTTAGATAGTACCGCTATCTGCCTTAAAAATGGCTCATCTAGCCGAGGGCAACCCCTTTCGTGTGTTTCTTGATGTGCCTTCGAGTATTACTACGCACCCAAACAAGTATATATACGTGTTTTTTAAAACAGGTATATATACGCTTACTCATTCGGTGGTCTTTCTCCCACCTTTGCATTGTCAATTGGTACAAATATTTGCTGCTCTTTTGACAGACGGAGCAGGTATTGAAAGACGGAACTGCTGTCACAGTTCACTATTGTGTATGTATTTTTTTAATTTTAATTCTAATTTTAATTATGTCTAACAGCAATTTAAATAATTTGAACAATTATTTTAAAGCAAAGTATTCCGGCAAACTCGTGGATAATGGCACTGCCATTGAATTTACAACGCAAGATTCTGACTATCGCGTTAATTTGCCTACTGGAACTATCTCCAGCAATGGAGATATGGATCTTACACTTAACCTAACGCATATTCGCGGAGGTGCAAAAGATGATGTAGCGACGATCAAAGTTAAATACGATGCACAGGGCAACTACAAAAGCCCGCCAAGTATTTCTTGGAAAGCAGGAAGTGATGCCCAAGTACCTGATTGGGTGACTACTGGTGTAAAAGTAGTAGGGGGTGTTTGTGTGGGTGTAGAAGAATTAATAGGTCTGTTCATTGCACCTGAAACAGCTGGAGCGAGCGTAGTTCTTGTACAAGGTGCTGCTGCTGCTACGCTTACCATTACCAAAGCGGTTACTACAGGAATCTCTATTTACAATGATGTAGCAGAGCGCGTATGCAATATAGCCGACGACGGAGGCCGCTTGTACTTCTCCGCAGTGGCTACACATGCCCTTAACCGACTTGATACTTCGGTACTGGAGTACATTAATGGAGGATCGATTACCAAAACCCTTAATTTCAAGAACAGTATGTTCAAAGATGCCATCGGTGCAGGTAAATACCAAAATGATAAAGATGGTGAAGCAGTACAGTATCACACTAGTGGCGATTATTACCGCACTTGGTTTCCCGATGAATCGGTGAGTTATGGCAATACGGGTCTTTTACTTTCCTGTAAAATTGATGGCATCCGCGATACCAACAAAGACGACCATATTGCCCTCACCGCCATGTACGATATTGCCGGCCACCTTTATTCTGCGCAAGCGGTATTGCAAATGAAAAATGAAGATACAGTAACGACTGGCTCAATAACTTACAACAGCAAAGGCGAAGTGATTCAAGTTACAGATAAAGGGACTTTTGTTTTATCCGATTACACCAGTGTGGTTCAGGCCATCGACAATGCATTGGAGAGTGCTATGGAAATCGCAAAACATTACGACGACTACTCCGATGCACGTAAAGCATTGCCAGACATTGTACAGGTCAACCTAAAATGGATGGCAGAGTCTATTGTAGTGGGCTAATTATTTGCGCTTGATTTATTATTTGCATTAAATACAAGACTTGTATCGATACACTGATGCAAGTCTTGCTCTTTGAATAATTATAAACTATTTCATTGGGAACAAATACACTACCTGTTGCAATTGAAAAAATCAAAAAGGGCCACTAAACTACGTAACGGGAATCGAACCCGTCTCTTTGGCTTGGGAACGAAGAACTTCTTATCTACGGCATTTTCCTAGCGCATCAAAAGCGAGCAAATATGCTCAACGGGATTAATTTTGAACGAAGTAACCCGTTAATTCGGCATCGCTTTTGGGTTTATTGCGCATTATCTATCGTGTTTTCTAAGCCTTCCATTGCGGCGATATAGGTCAGGAAATGTTCTGACCAGCCACTGATCTCCGCCGTCCAAACACCTTTATAGTTGATGCCATGCTTATGTGCAGAAACATCAATAATATAATTGTTTTTCCCGAAAGGCTTTGGTATCCGCTTGTCTGGTTGGTCGCAATCTTGGCTGTCTGAAAAAACGATAATGCGGTCGAACAGGCCAAGTGTATTGGCTGCTGCCCACTCCAATACCTGACGGGTAAATATGCCACCACCGCCAACATTGGCCTTCGTTATATCTTCCAAAAGACCGAATCCGCGCTTAGGATACTTTAATAAGGTACTGCTGTGTGTACGCAAACCGTCGTTGCCCGCTGTAACGACCAAGTGACAATCTTCGCAGACATTGACAGCCATCACCGCCATGGCATTGGCCACGTCTTGGCGCGTAAATTTGCTCTTACCGGAGATCGCCGCACTCATGCTACCGCTACGGTCCACGATAAAGAGGGTTTTACCAGGCAATTTTGGGGCCTGGTTATAACCTTCCAACATTAATGTCTCGATTTCGTGGCTAAACTCCGGGTTTTCTCGTTGCGCAGCCACAAAGTTCAAGGGTAATAACATGCTCGGTTTGACTTGAGCAAAGCCTTTGCGAATGATGCTGGCAGGTACTTCTACTTGTCGCATATTTCGAAGGTTGCGCAAAAATGCCAAAGCACCCAGTTTGTTGGACAAGATCAAACGCTCCCAGACCGCTTTTTTCTCCGCATCGTTTTGTGCGGCGGAAAGGCCAACCTCCCAAGTATCAGGCGTTTCGAGGCTGCGGTCGCGCACCCGTTTCCAAAGGGCTTCTTGCGCTTCGTTGGCAGGGCGAGGGTGGCAAAGGCGGAGCACGTCGCGCAACTTGATCTTGGCATCACGGTCGTATTTTGCCAATTGGTATTCGTCAAAATTGGTCATCGCCAAAGCCAAGCCATGTTGGACAGTTTTGGCCAAGGGTTTAATATGGCCGTTCAACTTTTCGTACAACGCCAGCAAATCCGTCATCATGTCTGCACGGGTACAAACGGTTGCGATAGCCTCTGAAAGTCGTGCGCTGCGGTGGGTTTTGACCAATTGAATCAATAGAAACAGCGGTGTATGGCGTAGTTTCTGCTTGATACGACACTCAATGGCAAGGTCGATCACTGCATCTGGGTCGCATTGCGGCACAAGTGTAGCAATCTGATCTGCTGCTGCTGCACCGTCCACATAGAAATTGTCTTCCCACAACAAACCCGCCAATGTCAATCGACGGAGATGGGCGATAGGGGTTTGGCGGGCTGCCAAGACACCGAAGCCGCCTGCGGTGTGCTCATCCGAAAAACGGAATAGTCTTTTTACAATTGGGTTTAACTTTGACATCGTTCAATTATTTTGATGCCACAAAGATGTAGGAGCACCTACGCAGTATATTTGCGTAGTAGAAAATAATTTTTATAAAAACTTTAGATGTCTCCCATTTTAGTCAACGAAATACTTAAATTTTATTGATAAGCTATTCCAACCAGCCTTAACTTTCAATTCGAGTATAAAAATTGGAAGAAAGCATTCTTGCACAATGTTCAACAAATGCCATAATCAAAGGATTGGGCGCTTCATGGGTAAATATGGGGATATGGGTAATTTTTTCAGAAAAATCCCTTCTAAAAAACACAAAAAAAACAAAATGTTTTTACCTTTGTCCGTCTTTGTAATTCAATCACATATCTTACTCGACCAACAAATTATACTATGAGTTTTTTAAACAAAATCTTTGAAAAGAAACCCGTACCTACGGAAACTAAAGTAGCCATTATGGTCAATGAGGCTTTGAATGACTTGGTAGGGATACACCATATTGGAGATTATGAAAAAAGTAGTTTACGTCTTTTAATGACCAAAATTGCAACTTGTAATTTCACCAAAGAATACCCTGATGAAGGTGATGCCTTGGTGATCGAGAACAGTTCCATCCACTATTCAGGAAGAAGTTTGGCCAATTTGCCCCAATGGTGGCAGGGAGACCCCGAACGCCGCACTTTTGTTGAAAAAATGATCATTTTTAGCCTAAGGAACGATCAACCTCGGAGTCATGATATAAGTCAATTTATTTACGGTACGCAATATTCACCAGAGAAGAACACACCTGATGGATATCCGAAATTTATTTTTGAGCAATGGTTAATCGAAAAAGAGCGTATTACTCCATCTGTAAAAACCGTTGATGAATGCTACCAATTATTATACACTTTCCGTCAACGTAAATCCGAGTGGCAACCCAAGTTTGAAGCTGCGCTAGATCTACAGAAAAAACGTTTTGCAGCACATATTGGTTATGCCGATTTACCTTTTGATGGCGCAGAAGAAACAGCCTTAAACGAATTAATTGCAGCCATCCAAGCACATGGCGATACACTTCGTAATGCACAACAGTGGAAAGAAAGCAATAAATTTGACCCATCAGTATTGCCTTTTTTTCAAGAATTGATGCAAAAGCCACTTGCTTTCCGGGTACAATGCACCCGTTTACTGGTATTTTACCGTCATTTTATGGGTGCCAATCTGTATTCGGATGTTTATAAAAAAGCGGTAAATAAACTCATCACGCCAGAGTTCTCTTACGATGACATTTTAAATTTCATGCGCTTCCCCGATGCGCCACACAGCGATTTGGTGCGCACTCTTGCCCAAAAACAGAAAAAAAACGCGCAGTTACCCTCCGAAATAGTATTGTGGATAACCCAATCGCCCGTCTTAGATCAATACCAAAAACTACTGGACGCACACTTTGCGGCACTGCCGTCCTCGGGTAGTACCGCACTCACTCCAGAAGCATTGATGAACAGCGGATTCCGCTCAACCGTAGAAGCCAACGAGTACAATTATGCGCATCCACAATCGCGCTTCCGCAATATCCAGGAATGGGTGGACGATGTGCTGCTGCTGCTCTCGCAGGTGTGTGAGGTGCAGGTGTTGTCGGTAAAACACGAATCGGCTGCTGGTCATAATCCGTGGCAACAGGACGTGTGGATGAACTATTCACTGCGCTTCCCCGATGGTAAAACGCATGAATTGCGTACCACCATGACAGAATTTTGCGCCCATATCAACCTGTTATTGGCGCAAAGCGGTAGTGCATATCGGCTTTCTTGCCAAAGTGCGGACATGCAAAAATCCAGTCGGTATGGTTCAAGCAGCAACCTTTCCGGTACTCATGTGCGTTTAGTCACGACTTGGCTGCTCGATGAATTTCCCGATATTTTCCCTGAAACTGCTGCGGATCTGTCCTTTTTTGAAAAATCAACCCGCGAACAAGCACCTGCTTACCTGAAAAGTTTGGCAGAATTGAAAAAAGAGCGCATTAGTGCCCGAAAAAGTGGCGATGGTACCGATATTTTGAATGATATGCGGTTTGCGCATTTTACCGAAACCGTCATTGATAAAATAGAAAATGCCGATGCTATAAAACCGCTGGCCGCGCTGGTATTGTCCTATTCCGCTGGGGCAAAACCGGGTGTGCAATGGTTGGCTAAAGTGGCCGCCGAGCAACAAAAATTGGGCTCGGAACGCTATGTCAGCACCTTACTTTATCTACTGGATCATGCTTACCGTACCGAACTTTGGTACGAAGAAAGCCGCTTGGAAGCGCTAAAAGGCATGATGTGGGCATTGTCGCTGTCGCCCGATCGCCAAAGTTTTGCCATGATTCGACAAGTGATCGAATACGCTTATACCAAAGTACCTGGGAAAGGCCCACGCGCTGCCGGTTTGGGCGATACGGGTTTGAAAATTTTTCTGCAATCGGAGCAAGCCTCCGCGTTTTCGCAACTCACTTTAATGCGCGCCAAATGCAAATACCCGCGTTTTAAAAAGCAATTGGACAAAGCCATTGCAGGATATTGCCAAAAAGCGGGCGTATCGGAGCAAGAATTAGAAAGCCGCAACGTGGATGATTTTTCATTGCAGGAGGGCAGAATAGAACAAATGATCGGCGATTACGCCGCTATTATTAGTGTAGAAGATTTTAAAGCGGATATTCAATGGCTCGATGCCAAGGGCAAGGAAATGAAAGCCGCTCCCTCTGCCCTTAAAAATCAATACGCCTCCGAACTCAAAAACCTGCAAATATTGCATAAATCGCTGCAACAAACGATAGCAGCACAGCGCCAACGGCTAGAGGGCAGTTGGATCAATAACCTGAGTTGGACTTGGGAATTGTGGGAGCAGGGATTCCTTACCCACGCATTGATGCACTTTTTCGCGGAAAAAATCATTTGGGAATTTGATTTAGGACACGAAAAAATAACAGGAATGGCCTTGGCCGATAACCTGCTTCGGCACGATGGTGCAATGCCTTACCCTTCACCCGAAACCATTCAGCAGATCCGAATTTGGCATCCGGTAACTGCTCCGGTGGCAGAAACACTTGCTTGGCGCAATTTTTTGCTCGAAAAACAATGGCGGCAGCCTTTCAAACAAGCATTCCGCGAAATATACCTCCTCACCGATGCCGAATTGGTGAGTGTGAACCATTCTAATCGCTTTGCGGGGCATATCCTAAAAACAAACAACCTCTTGGCTATTGCTCCGCAGCGCGGCTGGGATTTTGTGTATGAACATTACGACTGTGCATTCCCCAAACGCTACCTTACCGCATGGGGGCTTAGGGTGGATTATGACCTGGCACAAGCACCGTTGGGTGGGGTGAGTCCAACAGGGCGTTTGCATTTTCAGCCGATGCAGGGCGATACCACGTGGGTCAATCTAATAGACGTACCGCCAGTCGCTTTTTCGGAAGTGATGCGCGATGTGGATATGTTTGTGGCCATTACCTCTATTGGTAGCGACCCCAATTGGCAGGCCAATGGCGAAGATCAACAGCAGTATTGGCGCAATTATGCTTATGGCGCATTGTCGGAAACGCAAAGTGCCGAAGAACGCAAAAAAATACTAGAACTGATGATTCCACGCACCAAAATAGCAAAAGTGGCGCGTGTAGAAGGTAATTTTGTGGAGGTAACAGGCAAATTTCGTACCTATAAAATCAATATTGGAAGTGGCAATATTCTGATGCTGCCCAATGACCAATACTTGTGCATTGTACCTGCGCCCGCAGAAGTATCAACAGTCCAAAATAAAGTATGGCTACCTTTCGAGGGCGATAGTTTACTCACTCTGATCTTGAGTAAATGTTTTCTATTGGCCGACGATGATAAAATTAAGGACGGTAGTATTTTAAGTCAAATCAGAATTAAGCCCTAGCACACCATTAACAATTTAACACAACGCATACTATGCAAACAATAATATTCCAGGACGAAACAGTAAGCGGAGACATCCTGCGCACCATTGAAATAATGGTGGAAAACGAAATAATGGCAGTACGCGACCTCATCGCAGCGCGTGTGCGCAAAGAGGTAGCAACCTACAACTCACAAGCGCAGGAATACTTTCAAGGATTGGTACAACCTTCCGACGCGGAAGCGACACTCAATGGCTATACCTACAAAATGCGCAATAAAAGGTTTGTTGACCCAGAAAAGCAGGTATTTGTTGCTTGGGATGCTTTTCAGAAAAACCGCTTTTTTGTTATGATCGATAACAAACAAGTGGCGGATTTGGACGAAACAATATTGGTGGATGCATCTACCAAAGTATCGTTTTTGCGGTTAATGCCGTTGGTGGGTGGTTGATTTGGGGGTGAAAATATGTTTCTTACCTGCTGGCTACTTATAACAACCTTACCAATACCATTCCTCCATAAACTGCTCCAAAATAACAGCCGCCGCCACCTTATCCACCAAAGCCTTATCTTGGCGTTTCATCTTTTTGATACCGCTATTCAGGATGATTTGTTTGGCAGAAGCAGAACTCATGCGTTCGTCTTGGCGGTGAATGGTGCAGTTCGGAAATAGTTTTTGAAGGCGTTCAGCAAAAGCGTCCACATGCGGGGACACATGCGTAGGATTCCCGTCCTTGTGAAGGGGCAAACCCACCACAAAGGCTTCTACTTGCTCGGTAGTGCAATATTTTTGGATAAATTCCAATGCTTCTGCGGTTGGCACGGTAGTGAGCGGACTAGCGATGATCTTGAGTGGATCGGTCACAGCAATGCCCGTCCGCTTCAAACCATAGTCGATGGCCATGATACGCATTATTCGATCAGGCCCCGGCCTTCTTTTTGTATTTGACCACTTTCTATGAATTGTTTCATCAATCGGTCTAATATACCGTTGATAAAGTCCTTACTCTTATCGGTGGAGTAGTTTTTAGAAATTTCCACGTACTCGTTGAGCGTTACTTTGGTAGGAATCGTAGGGAAATGCAGCAATTCGCACAAGGCCATTTTGAGCATAATCATATCGAGAATGGCTACGCGGTCGGCATCCCAGTTTTCGAGCATTGGGTTAATTTCGTTGAACAGTTCAGCGTCCAATTGGCTGGTTTTACGGAGCAGATCCTCGCCGTAAATGCGTACCGTTTCGTCGGCAGGAGCATGTTCTTCATAAAACGGGCCGCTTGCAGGCAAGCTTTTCAACGTTTTTTTCATTGCACCAGATACCAATGACTCATCATCGGTCATATTATTAAAACGCTCTTCGCACATTTCAATATATATATCATTGGCACAGAGGAATTTATACAGTTCTAACAAAATTTTAGAATGCTCCGCATCGGTATGCGTTTCAACATTAACATAGGCTTTATACTCTGCTGTATCGGCAAAAGCATAATACATACGGCGCACCAATTCAGGATCGATTTCCAGTGTGGGTTTGTATTTTTCCACCAATTGGAGGAAACCTACGTGGTTGGCCAAACTTTTTGTACAAGGATTGGTGTAGAGTATGGGGAGAAACGCCTTATCATTTTCGGAAGGTAAGAATTTGGCTGCACGGGTTTGAGCATCGCTTTCCGCTTGCTGTGTTACCTTTAACAGGAGATAAAGTTCAAAAATATACAATTCGTATGTTTTCCAAATACCATCGTTATATGCTTTTACCATTTCGCTAAATTTGAGACCTTCATCTCTATTTAGCATATAAAGCAATTGCATTACTTTTACACGAACGCTACGACGACTAAGCATACTATTTCAAAGGACTTTTAATTATTTCGGTAATAAATTCCGGCGCAAAGAAACACAATTTTTTAATTATCTTGTATGTAAGTTTTTGCTTTTTCAATTAATTCAGGGAAAAACTGATTAAAATCGGTTTCGAATTCACCAATATGTGCCTCAAAAAAATCGAGCATCGCCGTTTGATCGAATGGAATGGACAGCCGTTTCATAAATCGGCTAAAAACAAAATCCAAACCTTCGCGGTGGCCATAGCCGAGTAGAAAATTGCCTGCGACCATACGCGGCAGTCGATCTTGCAAATCCAATGGCATTTCGAGCCTGCGGCGTTCGAGCATGGTATAGGTTTCTTGTGCAAAATCCGAAAGTGTTGTTTTGCTGTACCGCTCCCAGTTTAGTGCCAGCAAATGATCGAATAAAATATCATTCACCGACCCCGAAAACCGTTTGGAATAGGGTCTGATGCGCGCTGAGCAGCGGTGTATATGCGGATTACTGTCTGTAAACGCATCAATAGTTCGGTGGAGTAAAATACCGCGCTGTACACCTAAGGGATACTGTTCCCATTGGCGCCCCTTGATGTAATCGCCGATAAAATTGCCGAGTAACAGGTCTTCATTACCAAAAGATAAAAAACAATGCGCGAGGTGGTTCATGGGGCAAAGGTACGGTATTTGGATAAGGTTGGGGCGGGTGGTGGGAAAGTTCCTGATTGCCAGCGTGACTCGAATATCCTCATTTTAAGCGCATTACTGACGATATTTGATAGAGCCACGCCGACAATATGATGGCACATTTACTTTTTATCTTGCTTAGCAAATACCTTTTTCAACAAATCAGTATTGCGGAAGCTAGCATCCGAGCGAATATCGTTTTCTTTCTTTTCTACCAATCCAAACATACCCGCCAAAGCCATTTTGGCCACGTGATCGTCCAGTTCAGGATTTGTTTTGGTGACCAATGGGATCTTGTTGTAAGCGGAAACGCTCTCTTTCCAATACGTACGAGCGTTTACTTTATCCAAAGAAGCCTGAATAATGGGCTTAAATTCGTCGTACAACGCCTTATAAGTATTTGATTCCAAGTACCGTGTCGCAGCATCTGCATTCCCGGTCAGGATATTCATAGCATCTTTGAAGGACATGTTTTTGATGGCTGCAATAAAAATTGGTTTGGCTTTAATGGCAGCATCTTCGGCAGCGCGGTTCATGCGCTCAATCAAATCCGCTTCTACATTTGCAAAAGCGGGAATGGCTTTTAATTTATTAGTCACTTTCAAGGCTTCTTCTGGGAGGAGGATTTTGTAAGCACTTTTGAGGTAACCATCTTTTACGGAAAGGAAATCGACGGCACTACCTACACCTGCATTGAGTGCTTCTTTCAAACCTTTGCCAATTTCTTCCTGCGACAAATCGCCGCTTTTTACGGCGCTTACAGCATCTTTTGCGGTATCTTTTGCTTTGTTGAGGGCTCCTTTCAATTGGGCTTGGGCCAAGAAGGAGGAAAAGAGTGCAATACTGAGGATAAGATACTTTTTAATCATTGCTTTGTGTTAATTTGTTATGTGTTAATATTTATTGGTTACTAATTTTTGAGTTGGCGTCCAAATATGAGAGCATTCGACCAGTGCCATTGCAAAACAACCTTTTCGCCATGAGTAAAACGCAAAGGTTCGAAAAAAGGCACAAATGATTGAGCTAATTAGGAATATATTAACCTAGGTGAAAAACTATTCGTATTTTTGCACTGTTTAACTTTACTTAAATTTAATCCTAGCACAACAAAAGTGCTGAAATCCAAAAACAGTTTTTGTCAGTTATTCAGCGATTTTCCTGAATAACGCTTCATTTCTCACCCACAACTATTTACTTTTTATGTTGCGTGCTGCTTTATTGGATATGTACAACGGCGAGGATAATCGCGGTATCCCGATGCTCAAGGCTATTTTATCCCGATATGCTGATGATTTTACTTTCGATCACCTTGATATTCGGGTGAAAAACGAAGTTCCAGGCTTGGACTATGATATTTATGTGTTTTCGGGAGGGCCTGGTGATCCGTTGGAGCAAGATAAGCCTTGGTGCGACCCTTTTTATGCATTAATTGAGTCTCTTTGGGAGTACAATAAAAATGCAGCCATGATGGGCAAGTCCAAAAAGCACGTCTTTTTTATCTGCCATTCTTTCCAGATTGCTTGTCATTGCCTTGGCTTAGGGCGCGTCACCGAACGCCGTCAGATGTCCTTTGGTACTTATCCTGTCCACAAGACTTTTTACGGGAAAGTGGAGCCACTATTCCAACCACTTCACGATCCGTTTTATATCGCCGATTTTAGGCGTTACCAAGTCGTAGAGCCAAACAAAGCGCGGTTCCATGAAATGGGTGCAACTTTGTTGTGTTTAGAAAAACTACGCCCGCATGTACACGAAGAACGTGCCATGATGGCCATTCGGTTTAGTCCTGAAATGATTGGTACACAGTTCCATCCAGAGGCTAACCCCGAAGGTATGTTAACTCATTTTTTAAAGCCGGAACGTAAGGAAATCATCGAAAAAGAATACGGTGTGGCCCGTTACGAACGCATGATGCACGACTTAAATAATCCTATGAAAATTCAATTGACTTTTGATACCATTATTCCTGGTTTTTTAAATGAGGCCGTAAAAGCATTAAAAGAGGTACGGGAAAGTGTTTTGGCTTAGGGCACTCTGTATCAACTTTTTTGAGAAGATTTATGCTACCATACTCTGGTAAGGGTCTAACTTGAATGGCATTTGGTGCTACCCACGTTCGACCCTTATCAGGGTTTGGTATTGATTTAGTTGATGACGATCATTCGATTTAGTTTAATTCTTAGCATTAAATTATTTTTATAAATAAGGCAAGGTCACCTGTAAATCAGGATACGCAGCCATTGTACGCTTAATCGTATCGAGCGCATGCGGATTACGTGCCCATGCGCGCCGTGCGATCCCATTATTGACATCCCAAAACAGCATTTGGTGCAAGCGACGATCGGCATCTTGTGAGCCATCGAGTACCATTCCAAAACCACCATTCATCACCTCGCCCCAGCCTACACCACCGCCATTATGGATACTCACCCATGTAGCACCACGAAACGAATCACCGATCACATTATGTACCGCCATATCAGCAGTATAGCGAGAACCATCGTAAATATTGGAGGTTTCGCGGTAGGGCGAATCGGTGCCGGATACATCGTGGTGATCGCGGCCAAGTACCACTGCGCCTGATAGTTCGCCTGCCGCAATGGCATCGTTAAAGGCTTTCGAGATTTTCATACGCCCTTCCGAATCGGCATACAGGATACGCGATAGCGAACCCACAATAGGCAAGTTTTTACGAGCGCTTTCGATCCAAAGAATATTATCTTTGATTTGTCCTTGTATATCTTCGGGAGCGGTCACCAGCATTTCGCGGAGTACACGCGCAGCAATGGCATCGGTTTTGTCCAAATCTTTGGTATCGCCGGAGCAACATACCCAACGGAATGGCCCAAAACCATAATCAAAACACAAGGGCCCCATAATATCCTCTACATACGAGGCATAGCGGTACGGCGATTCGGACACGCTGATTTCGCCCAGTGCCAAGGGCTTACTACCGGGTTTGAACACCGCTGCCCCTACATCGCCCGCTTCTTTGAGGAAGGCATTGCCATAATCCCAAAAGTACATACCCCGTTCGCTCATGGTATTGATCGCGTGGGCATGCCTGCGGAGCGTATCGGCCACTGCGGCCATAAATTGTGGTTTATTGCGGATGAGTAATGCTTTCGCCTCCTCAAAAGTATAACCGATGGGCGTATAGCCGCAATCGTGGATATTGTGGCAACTGGTTTGATCCGAACCCAAGTCGATATGCGTACCATTATGAACAAACCGTTCCCAAAGTTCCACAATATTTCCGTTATAGACCAATGCTACCGCTTCTCCATTGGCGCGGGCTATTTCCATCCGATCAATAAGCGCATCAGCGTTATCGAATACATTTTCTTGCAGGATATAGCCATCTACGATACGTTGTTGGATGGCATCTTGGTCGGTTTCGGCCAGTACGCCTACACAACCTGTGATGACCGCCGCACGCGCCTGCGCGCCCGACATACCACCGAGGCCACTGGTCACAAATATCTTGCCTTTCAAATTATCGGCACCCAAGCCCATGCGTCGTCCAGCATTGAGCAGTGTAATGGTAGTACCGTGTACAATACCTTGCGGGCCAATGTACATAAACGAGCCCGCAGTCATTTGGCCATATTGGGTGACACCGAGTGCGTTAAATTTGTTCCAATCCTCCTTTTTGGAATAATTTGGAATCATCATACCGTTGGTAATGACCACGCGGGGTGCGTCCTCGTGGCTGGGAAACAAACCCATTGGATGACCAGAGTACAGTGCCAGTGTCTGGCGGTCGTTCATGGTAGCGAGGTATTTCATAGTCAGGCGGTATTGTGCCCAGTTTTGGAATACCGCTCCATTACCACCATAAGTAATGAGTTCGTGTGGGTGTTTGGCTACTTTGGGATCCAAGTTATTTTGGATCATCAGCATAATGGCCGCTGCTTGCTGGCTTTGGGCTGGGTAATCGCTGATCGGTCGCGCGTGCATAGGGTAATCGGGGCGAAAGCGGTGCATATAAATACGACCGTATTGAGCCAATTCCGATTCAAATTCGGGGCGCAGGGTATCGTGCCATTCCGACGGGAAATACCGGAGTGCATTGTTGATGGCCAATATGCTTTCGTCGGCAGAAAGTATGCCTTCAATAACGCGGCGGGGTGCATGGCTGGCAGTAGGATCGAGTGGTTTGGCGGGTGGTAATACGGAGGGAATGCCTTCCAGTATTTGTGCTTTGAACGTATGGAGCATGTGGTGTGCGTAATTTGGGGGCAAATGTACGGTGAAATTTGTGGTAGGGTTGTGTGCTTGAATCACAAAAATGGGGTTTTCTTATAAAAGGTGCAGCGCACTTCCTCATTAAAGTTTGCCCTTAAATATGATTAAGCAGATTTTTTAATGTTTTTTCAATGAAGGTTTTCAAAGGTATTTAGTCCGCTTAAATCGAAATAAGTAACTTGGACTTAGGTATCCATCGATGTAATACTCATCTATTTTTACAAACTCATCATTGGGTACTTCCGCTCTGCAACCGCATACAATTACCAATCTCTACTTGATGGCATAATTGAAGATTTGTAATGTGAATTGCTAATTTTTATGTAATTGGTTATCAATGTTTTATTCTATATTTTTTCTTTCCTTAATATTTTTTTAAAAAAAATCCATTTTTCACTTACCTCCGCTCGCCTTCCTGCAATACACTCGTGACAATATGGTTAAGCATTTTAGTCAAGAGGGTTACTGGTTGGCTGTCTTCTGCCGAAATAATGCAGGCACAGAAAGCCTTTGTAAGCACTCCTCTTCCGACTAACGTAGCCAAAGGCAAAACTGCTAAACCATCATCTGGCGGACAGACGGAATGAGGCTCCGCTGCAAAGGCAGCAGATGCTCAACCCTGTTTTTCCCTCGTGATTAAGCAATGTGGCATGTAGTAAGTGACATATTGGGATTTTTTTACTTGCCAATAAGTTTTTTATATGCTTCAAGTTGGCGTTTCAATTCCTCGTTTTCCTTTTCTCTTTGTTCTAACTCTTGTTTGTTTTGTTCGATTACTTGGTCTTTTTGTTCGATTACTTGGTCTTTTTGCTCAATTACTTGGTCTTTTTGCTCAATTACCTGTTTATTTTGTTCAATTACCTGTTTATTTTGTTTAATTTCCTCATCTTTTTGCTCAATAGTATCTTGGTATTCAGCAAATTCCCTTTCAATTTCATCTTCTATATTCATTTTTCTACGCATTTCTTCGTCAGCGATTGCTCTTGTTAGGCGATTAACCATTTTTTGTAATAATGGATCATCATCTGTTAATTCAAAATTCAAAGAATGTTCATCACTACTTTTATAGGTCTGATTAAAGACACTTAATACTTTTTCAATTCTTGTTTTGGTTGGCTCTACTAATCTCGGAATTTGAATAAAGTAACTTTCATGCGTCAAAAGTTTGATAAATTCTTCTGCATGCGCGTAATCAGCACTTTCATTGTTCACCAAGTCTCGAAAACAAGGTTTTGAATGAAGCACCGCGGTTGGTGTTTTATTCAACGGAAAACCAAGTATATAAATTGTTATTATTTCTAAT